>JALOMM010000252.1 GCA_025455535.1 Bacteroidales bacterium
TGAGATTGAGAGGCCAATCACCTCTTCAAGCCATGTTGTCCCTGCCGTCTTGATGTGTATTCCCTTGTCATGTCTTCTGATAATTGAACCCATCACAGGGTAAATAGAAAACTTGTCGCTACCGGAATGGACGCTCAGTTTGAGGTTTTCTGGCAGTCCGAATTTCTTCACGGCGTAATCAATGACCAGTATATCCTCTTCGAATTCCTTACCGAACTGTGCCGGATCACCCTCGTAATCGACCCCTTTGTTGAAGCGTCCGGTAAACTTGGGTGCGATAGTCTGAACCGGCACCTTCAGATCGGCAAGCCCTTTCAGGATGAACAGCAGATCGAGAGGTTTCTGGGGCTCATCTACCTCATCCATTGATACTTCAGTGACAAAATTGCCTGCACCTTTTACTGAGGCAATATGACGGTAGATGGTTGAGGCTTCTCTGATGGCAAAGAGAAACTTGCCGGCAAAATCATGAAGCCATTTTTCGGTCACTGTAAAATGCTGGGTTATGCCGGGTATATTCAGTGACCCGCAAAAACTCCTGTGTTTCTCAATGAAGTCTGCGATCTCTGTGTCAGCAGCTCTTTTACCTATGTAATCTGCCACGTCGAGGGTAAAAAAATCAGAGTGAGCGATAAACCTGTCTACATTTGTCATGTTAATGTGGTCAGCATCAACGAAGTATTGCCCGTTGTATTTGAGTGCCCTGACGGCGGCATCTGCTTCAGCCCTGGTATCAGCCGGCTCAGAATGGACGATGTTATGCTCCCTGTTCGACTTATTCCAGACCGGGTTGATTTCAACTCCGTATACCGCTCTGGCCCTGACGATGGCTGCCAGCTGGGCTTCCCCCTGGTGTGAGAACCTGTCTCCGAGCCCCATTGAATATTTACCTATTTCGATCATTTCAGTTTATTTTATGGTTGTATGGTTAGTTTAAAAATAGCAATTAATCATAAATTAGCATACTATTACAACTATCAAAAGATGAGCTTATGAGGAGTTTTGAAGTATTTCTCCTGGTAATTTTCCTGCCGCTGTTTTGTTACGGGCAGGAACGTCATATTATCGTCGCTGCTGACGGCACCGGGGAGTTCACCACTGTTCAGGAAGCTGTAAACTCGATAAGGGCCTATATGTCGGACACAACCTACATGTTCATCAAGAACGGCGTTTACCGTGAGAAGGTTGTAATCCCCTCGTGGGTCACCAATCTCAAGATGACGGGTGAAAGTGCTGAGAAGACGGTCATCACCTGGAATGACCATGCCAATATAAGGAATATGGGGACGTTCAAAACTTACACGATTTGGATTCAGGGGGCGGGGTTTACGGCAGAGGATATCACCTTTGAGAATGATGCCGAACAACTGGGTCAGGCTGTGGCTGTACACGTTGACGGCGACAGGGCGGTGTTCCGCAGATGCAGGTTTCTCGGTAACCAGGATACTCTTCTTACGGCCAACCAGGAGAGCAGGCAGTACTATGAGGATTGTTATATCGAGGGCACTACTGATTTTATCTTCGGGCCTGCCACTGCCTGGTTTGAGAGATGTCATATACACAGCAAGAAGAATTCCTATATAACCGCTGCCTCCACTGTCGATGGTCATGAATTCGGGTATCTCTTCCGCGGATGCCGTCTCACTGCTGCGGATGGCATCGACAGGGTGTACCTCGGGAGGCCGTGGCGTCCCTATGCTGCCACCATATTCATCAGGTGCGAAATGGGGGCTCATATTGTCCCGGCAGGATGGCACAACTGGGACAATCCTGCGAATGAGGTGACGGCGCGCTATGCAGAGTATGGCAGTACCGGCCCCGGTGCCAGTCCAGATACAAGGGTGAAATGGAGCCGGCAGCTCAGTCGCAGGGAGGCAAGGGCAATCACCCCCGCAAGGGTCTTTGAGCGAAATGACGGGTGGAATCCGGGGAAATAGCATTTTATTTTCTGGCGACAGATGATAATGATGGTGAGGGTCACCAACCCCTTGTCATCGACAGTGATAAAGTTGTCAATCAGTCCGTTATAAGCTCTTTCTGCCACAGTCAGATAACTTTCACCGAGGTAACCCATCCGTACGGCTTTGAATATTGAATAGGCGAACATGGCGGTGCATGATGTCTCGATATAGTTTCCGGCATCGCCTGACCGGTCGAGCACCTGGTACCAGCCACCCGTCTGGGGATCCTGAAGTGTCATGAGGGTTTCAACCATACCCGTGAGTATCTGTATCAGTTCGTCGCGTCCCGGCTGGTCAGCCGGAATGAAGTCGAGAACATCAACAATTGCCATTGAAAACCATCCCATGGCTCTTCCCCAGGCATGAGGCGATTGTCCTGTGATGCTGTCAGCCCATGGCATCATCTTTGAGTCATCGAAGGCGTGCCTGTAAAGTCCGGTTGCCGGGTCATACGTGTTCCGGGCGACGATGAGGAACTGGTTCACTACATCCTGAAAATCCTCAGGCTGTTCATATCTAAGAGCGTATTCGGCATAGAACGGGGCACCCATATACAATCCGTCGAGCCACATCTGGTTCGGATAGATCTTTTTGTGCCAGAATCCACCCACTGGTATTCTCGGCTGTGATGCGAGCTGTTCCCTCAGTGTATGGATGACCTTTTCATACCTCCCGTCACCGGTGCTGTCATAGAGAAGGAACATCATTTTGCCGGGGTTTACCTGGTCAATATTAAAGTTTGACATGTCATACTTCCAGATAACTCCGTTCCCGTCGATCAGAGAGTCTGCATATCCTTTTGCGTAAGTGAAGTATCTGTTTTCACCGCTGGCCTGGCTGACCCTTATCATCGCCATCCCCATCAGTCCCTGGGTATAATTCCACTTCTTTTCAGTGACAAAATCCGCCATCCAGAGATAGGGGTTTCTTATCAGCTCAGATTCTGCCATGCGGACTGACCAGAGAGGAGAGTTCAGTCCTGTATCGCTATCTTTCTTCATACCTCCGCACGAGCAGAAATTAGACAGTATAACAGCAGCAAGCACCGGTAGTGAAATATGAGCTTTCATGATTCTGATTTTTTTGTTCTTATGAAACGGGTTTTGGTTTCGAATGCTTCTCCCTGTACTCCGAAGGGGTAATGCCGAACCGCTGTTTGAATATGCGTGAGAAATAGCGAGGGTCATTGCATCCTACCATGTAGGTCACCTGCGAGATGGTGTATTGTCCTGACTCAATCAGCTGGGCAGCTCTTTTGACCCTCACCTCCCTGATGAATTCGATGGGGGCGAGGCCGGTAAGGCTCTTCAGCTTCTTGAAGAAGACTGACCTTCCCATACCTATCATCGAGACCAGCTCCTCTACTGTAAGGTCTGAATTCTCGATATTCTTCTCCATGATA
>JALOMM010000094.1 GCA_025455535.1 Bacteroidales bacterium
CCCGCGCGGCGCAGGATGATGAGACAAAGATCTTCGCCGCACAGGTATGGCAGCCGGCACAGGGCTATGTGCTGAAACACCCCGCGCCGCCGCCGCCCCCCTCACTGCTGATATACGAGGCACACGTGGGAATGGCCACTGAGGAGGAACGAACAGGTACCTACCGTGAGTTTACAGAGAATGTGCTGCCACGGATAAAACACCTCGGATATAATACAGTCCAGCTGATGGCCGTACAGGAACACCCTTACTACGGCTCATTCGGATATCATGTCTCAAACTTCTTCGCCGCCTCCTCCCGCTTCGGCACTCCCGATGAACTCAAAGAACTGGTAGATACGGCACATGGCATGGGACTGAGGGTCATTATGGACCTCATCCACTCACATGCCGTCTCGAACACCCTCGAAGGACCGGGACTTCAGGATGGCAACCCTGGTCTCTATTTCCATGACGGTCCGCGCAGAAAACATGTGGCCTGGGACTCACTATGCTTCGATTACGGCAAGCCTAAAGTCGCACATTTCCTCCTCTCAAACTGCAAATACTGGCTCGAGGAGTACCGCTTTGACGGCTTCCGCTTTGACGGCATTACAAGCATGCTCTATTATGATCACGGACTGGGATCTGACTTCGTATCATACAAACAGTACTTCGACGGTAACCAGGACGCCGACGCCATCGTCTATCTGACCCTGGCCAACAAGCTGATCCATGCTTTCAACCCGGGAGCCACAACAGTGGCAGAGGAGATGAGCGGCATGCCCGGGCTGGCATCACCGGTAGAAATGGGGGGGATAGGCTTTGACTACAGGCTGGCTATGGGTGTGCCTGACATATGGATCAAACTGGTCAAGGAGGTTGCCGATGAAAACTGGGAGCTGGGGTACCTGCTGCATGAGCTGACACAACACCGGCCTGAGGAGCGCGTGGTATCATACTGCGAATCGCATGACCAGGCCCTGGTAGGCGATAAGACACTGATATTCAGGCTTGCTGATGCTGAGATGTATACGTCGATGAGCCTCAGCACCCCCAGCCTCGTGATAGACAGGGCCGTGGCACTGCATAAGATGATAAGGCTGTTTACGTTCATTGCCGCCGGCGGAGGCTATCTTACCTTCATGGGTAACGAGTTCGGCCACCCGGAGTGGATCGACTTTCCGCGTGAGGGTAACGGATGGAGCTATAAATATGCCCGCAGACAGTGGAGCCTGGCAGAGAACAGCCTCCTGAGATACCGGCACCTCAACGAGTTTGACAGGGCAATGATCATGACAGGGAAAGAATACGACCTGCCCGGACTGCAGTTCACGGAAACCATTACCGTAAACAACGCTGACAAGATCATTGCTTTTAAACGGGGTAACCTGATAACGGTAATGAACTTCAATCCGTCAGTCTCATTCACAGGCTACGGCATACCTGTCAAGGGGAAGTTCAGGATTATTCTCAATACCGATGACCCGCTGTTTGGCGGACAGGGACGGATAGACACCGGCCCGACATATTTCTCGGTTCCTGATCACGGCCACTACGGAGTGACGGCACCGCACCATCTGAAGCTTTATCTGCCCGCACGGACAGCAACGGTGCTGGTGCAGGAACAGGTAAAGAGTATCTACAGCCTTTAAGGTCAGTCAACCCAGCGCAGCAGACAGAAATCCTGCCTGTGCGGAAGCTCCGGATGCTTGGCGTAAATACGTATTCCGTAGAAGAAGGTACCTGCCCTCTCGGGAAGAAAATCAACATGATAGATCGCCCTGCCCTTCTTTTTGCTTGCAAGCTTAAACTCCTTTCCGGCAAGGAACACGTGTTCACCGGTCTTGAGAAGCTTCGTGACAACAAACTCAACTCCTACATTCTCGGCAGGTATGTTCTTGATGTCAAGCAATATCTCGGTGGAATAGTTCTGCCCTGATTTGTAAACATTCTCTCCCTGGTTATAGAGATCATATTTAAGTACCTCTATTTCGTCCCATGACCTTGACATCTCATATTTCCAGTCAGCCAGATGGCGTGCCAGGGCATAGTTATCTGCCGTGATCCGTTTGCTGCGCTCATAAAGCTTCTTGTAAAACCTCTCTATGTAATCGTCAAGCATTCTCCTGGTAGTGAATTCAGGAGCTACCTTTACCATGGTATTTTTAATATAGCTGGTCCATTCACGTGGTATGCCGCTGTCATCCCTTGAATAATATGCAGGAACTATCTCATATTCAAGCATATTATAGATTGTCTCGGCATCGACGTCATCCTGCAGCTCCTGGTTTGTAAATGTGCGCTTCTTGGGAAGAGCCCAGCCGGCGAAGGCATGATAACCCTCAACCCACCATCCGTCAAGCACGCTGAAGTGTATCGTTCCGTTCATGACAGCCTTCTCGCCGCTGGTGCCGGAGGCTTCGAGGGGTCTGGTCGGGGTGTTGAGCCATATGTCAACACCGCGGACCATGTACTTGGCAAGTTCCATATCATAATTCTCAATGAAGAGGACCTTACCGGCAAACTGAGGCATCTGCGAGATCTCATTCACACGCCTGATGAGATCCTGACCGCCGCCGTCATTCGGGTGTGCCTTGCCGGCATAGATAAACTGCACCGGCCGCTCAGGATTGTTTACTATCCGCTCGAGCCTGTCAAGGTCGCGGAAGAGCAGGCTGGCTCTCTTGTAAGTGGCAAACCTTCTTGCAAAGCCTATGGTAAGAGCCTTCTCATTCAGATGGCTGCTGATATTCAATAATGTCCGGGGACTGACATGCCTCTCAAGCATCTCAGACTGAAGACGCTTCCTGATGTTGTCAAAGAGACGCTTCTTAAGCTTCATCTTTATTTCAAACACCTTTGCATCATCAACCTGGTATATCTTCTCCCACTGGCTCCTGTCAGTCTGATCAAAGTGAGCCTTGCCTGTAACCTTCTCATACACCTGTTCCCACTCGGGGGCTGTCCATGTCGAATGATGTACTCCGTTGGTTACATGCCCTATATGCAGCTCATCACGAAGGTAGCCCGGCCATAGTTTTGAGAAGAGGCCCCGTGATACATGACCGTGCAGCTCGCTTACCCCGTTCATCTCCTGTGACAGACGGGTAGCCAGATAGCTCATATTGAACTTGCGGTCGTGATCAGTGTCGCAGCGCCCCAGGGCCATCATCTGGTCCCACGAGATATTGAGCCTCGTATGATAATGTGAGATATATTTCCTGAGGAGATCTTCCTCAAAGGCATCGTGCCCTGCCGGGACAGGGGTATGGGTGGTAAAGAGGGTCGAGGCTCTCACTATCTCAAGTGTCTGCTCAAAATTGAGATGCTGTTCCTCAATCAGGTGACGCATACGCTCAAAGCCAATGAATGCCGAATGCCCCTCGTTGCTGTGATAAACATCAGGCTTGATTCCCAGGGAAATGAGTGCGCGTACGCCACCGATACCCAGTATAAGCTCCTGCTTCAGCCTGTTTTCAGAGTCACCGCCATACAGGTAATGCGTTATAGCCCTGTCTTCATGATTATTCTCATCATGATCAGTATCGAGCAGGTATAGCTTCACCTTGCCTACCTGGGCAAGCCAGATACGGGCCTTGACGGTACGGCCAGGCCAGGCAAGTGATACTGTCATGAAATTATTGTTGCCGTCCTTCACCGGTGTGACCGGGAGCTGCGCGAAATCCTCAGCCTCGTAGATCGTCTGCTGCTCACCCCTTGGGCCCAGCTTCTGCCTGAAGTAACCGTACCGGTACAGCAGCCCTATTCCCGTTATGTTGACGTTCGAGTCACTGGCCTCCTTCAGGTAGTCACCGGCAAGAACCCCCAACCCGCCGGAGTAGATCTTGAGGCAGGGATGAATGCCAAACTCCATGCTGAAATATGCCACCGAGGGGAGTTCATGATTCTCTGGCCTGCCCATGTATTCGGTAAACTCTTTGTAAATCCTGTCAGCTTCATCGAGAAAGACCTCATCTTCTGAAAGGACTACGAGTCTCTTATAATCTATCGCTTCAATGAATTTTCTGGGGTTATGGGTCACCTCTTCCCATAGTGTGGGGTCCATACGGCGGAAGAGCAGCTCCGCACCACTGGTCCATGACCACCACAGGTTGGTGGCCAGCTCTTTCAGGTAACCTATGCGTTCAGGCAGCTCTGACTGCACGTATATGTCCTTCCATACAGGCACCTGGTGAGGCTTGCGCACCTGCAGGTCGACAGCCTCAAGCACCCTGGTATATTCCCTGGGCTGTCCGCGGCGCACCTCACTGTTCTCAAGCGCAAAGTTATAGGCATCAAAATAATACCTGATGAGCGTATTCCAGTTTGCGATACGCGATACCTCCCATGCCTTTTCCCTGGCAGCACTGACATCATCCTGGCTCATCTTCATGAACCGGCTGATGAAAAGAGCCATATCCCTGATGACCTCCCCGTCATTTCCATCATTGCGGTTTATCACGAGGCAACCGTCACCCGGATCTTCGCAGTGGGTGTTAATCCACAGCCCGAAACCCGAGAGGTTTGTGGTGACAGTGGGTACATGAAACATAAGACTCTCAAGTGGAGTGTAACCCCAGGGCTCGTAGTATGATGGATAGAGTGTGAGATCGAACCCGATCAGAAGGTCATAATAGGTTTTATTGAAGATACCGTCATTACCGTTGAGGTAAGAAGGGACAAAGATCACCTTAACCTTATCTTTCTCACTGTTGGTAATGTTTTCCCTGGCCAGCTGGTTGATTACCGGATCATCACCGACATAATGCAGTCCGTGCGTCAGATACCTGTCACCCTCTTTAACAAATGACCCGTCGTTAAGTGCAGTGATCAGCTCGGGCCTGGGGCCCTTGTGATATGCGGGCACAAGTATAAAGGCAACGCACTGATGTTCTGTGTCTGTTTTGCGGTTGATATCCCCGAGTGCTGAGAGAAAGAGATCAATCCCTTTGTTCCTGTACTCATACCTTCCGCTGGTAGAGACAAGCAGGGTATCAGAAGGAAGCTTATACCCGAGAAGCGCCCCGGCGACTGAAAGAAGTTTTTCCCGTGCTTCAGAACGGCGACTGTCAAAATCAGCCGGAGAAGGGACAAACGAATCATCGAATCCGTTTGGTGTAACCACATCCGGCGCTTTTCCGAGGAATGCCAGACATTCTGTGCCGGTGATATCACTTACGGTGGTAAAGACATCTGCCTGAGCTGCTGCGATTTTCTCAAGCGACTGTTTTGATGTTACATTCAGTTCAAGTGAGGTCTGAACCGGATTATATTCACTGAGCTTGCTGTAAAGCTGCCTGTGGTTGCCTGCAATACTCCGCCCGAGAACCGTTGCATGAGTGGTGAAGGCGGTAGCTATCCAGGGAGAATTCTTTTCAAGGTACAGCACTCCCGTCCCTGTCATCCACTCATGAAACTGGGCGACAACCCTTGGATACTCACGATGATACGAAGTGAAGCTCTCAATGACCTTGCCGGCTGCATAACCAAAAAGTGCCGGTTCGACATAATCCCACTGACCGGAGATGCTGTCAAGCCCGTAAGTCTCCCAGAACCGTGCGAATATTTCATTCTGCTGTCCGAAATACTGGGTAAAGTCAACGAGTATGACCCGCGGTGACCCCTCGATATTCCATCGTCCCGTACGTATGATGTGACCTTCCTGAAGAGCCACCGACTTCCACTGGGTGAACATACTGTCATCATCGGTGAATTCCGGGTTGCTCTTGTCATCACGCCATACATCCGGGCCGATCAGAACGTAGTTGTCGCCAAATTCGTTCTTTACATTCAGAATCTTGGTCGATATCACCGTGTGAATACCTCCCACCTTGTTACATACTTCCCAGCTTGTCTCAAATAAAAAATCAGCTCTCATGCTCATATCTCTAATAGTCACCTCTTAAGCAGGAGTGTATGTTTTAGACCCCCGCTTTGATAAGCCACAAAACTACTCTTTAATTTTATTTTTTCTTTGCCGCTCCCTTTTTAGTGGCGGTTTTTTTGGGGGCCTTCCTGGCCGCTACAGCTTTCACTGCGGCAGTCTTTACGGCGACAGTCTTTACGGCGGCAGTCTTTACGGCAGCAGTCTTTTTGACCTTTCCCTTTACTGCCTTCGGCCTGGCAACGCCAGCTTTCTTCTCAAGCTTTACCAGTTTTCCCTGCAGTTCATTTATTAGCATATCCCTGGCCTCTATCGAAGCTGACAAACGGTTTACCTCCTCATAGTGATCATTGACCGGACAAACAACGTTCAGCCTGATCTCAAAATCGCTGAGAACGTTCATGTAATTCATGAATGCCTGATACGGGTTCTCGTACGGATTATACACCCAGTCCCTGGTAAGTTGTTCTGACCCGCACCTGTCAACCCTTTCAGCCAGGCTGTAAAGCTTGCTTACCGCGGCAGTCTGCAACTCGTTACCCATCCATGCGGTAAGGTCTCTCTCTTCATCAGCCCATGAGATAGGCGACGGGACATGCAGCGGAGCCACGGGCTGAAAGTTGTCGGCAATCTCCGATACTGTCATAAAACTGAAGGGGGTCTTCTTTATTATGGCGTCAGGCAGATGCTTCAGGAAGTCAAATATCCCGGTCTCCTTCTTCTGATGCTC
>JALOMM010000095.1 GCA_025455535.1 Bacteroidales bacterium
CAATCCATCTCCACCCGTAGGCCCTGCACTGGGTTCAAAAGGTGTGAATATCATGGAGTTTTGCAAACAGTTCAATGCCCGTACACAGGACAAGGCAGGAAAGGTCATACCGGTGGTAATCACCGTGTACAGTGATAAGTCATTTGAGTTCATCACCAAGACCCCACCTGTTGCAGTCCAGATTATTGAGGCTTCCAAAGTGAAGAAAGGCTCACCTGAGCCTAACCGGAACAAGGTGGCATCGATAACGTGGAACCAGGTAAAGACAATTGCCGAGGATAAAATGCAGGATTTAAACTGCTTCACCCTCGAGTCCGCGATGAAGATGGTGGCTGGCACGGCCAGAAGTATGGGTATCACCGTGACCGGTGCATTCCCGGGAAAATAACATTTAATAAGTGAGTACGAAAATGACTAAGCTTACCAAGAATCAGAAGTTTGCCCTCGAGAAAGTCGAGACAGGCAGGCTCTATACTTTGTCAGAAGCGGCAGCATTGGTAAAGGATATCACTACAACTAAGTTTGATGCCTCGGTAGATATTGACGTCAGACTGGGAATCGACCCTCGTAAATCGAATCAGATGGTTCGCGGCGTCGTCTCCCTTCCTCACGGTACAGGCAAGGAGGTCAGGGTTCTGGCTCTCGTTACCCCTGACAAGGAGGCTGAAGCAAGAGAGGCCGGAGCAGATCATGTGGGTCTCGACGAGTGGGTTGAGAAGATCAAAGGCGGTTGGACAGATATCGACGTTATTATTACCATGCCCTCAGTGATGGGTAAGATAGGTCAGTTAGGACGAGTACTTGGTCCTCGTGGTCTCATGCCGAACCCGAAAAGCGGGACGGTGACCATGGAGATAAGTAAGGCTGTCAAGGAGGTAAAGCAGGGCAAGATCGACTTTAAAGTAGACAAAGCCGGTATTGTTCATGCTTCCATCGGAAAAGTATCATTCGAACCTCATAAGATCGTAGAAAACGCCAGGGAGTTTCTCTTTATCATCAACAAACTCAAGCCGGCCTCAGCTAAGGGAACATACATCAGAAGTATCTTCCTGTCAAGCACCATGAGCCCCGGACTGAAGGTTGATCCCAAGAGCCTTGATGTTTAACTGAAAGCTATAACGCAGAGAGATTATGAGAAAAGAAGAGAAAACCGATATCATTAACAGTCTGGCTGGAACCCTCAGGGAGTACAGCCACTTTTACCTGACTGATACTGCACAGCTCAACGCTGCTGACACCAGTGACCTCAGAAGGAAGTGCTATGAGAACCAGATCAAGCTGGTTGTTGTAAAGAACACCCTTTTGAAGAGGGCACTGGAGCAGGCAGGCCTCGAGTGCGGAGAATTATTCCCCGTCCTTAAAGGCTCAACTGCCGTCATGTTCTCGAATAACGGAAACACTCCCGCACGTATGATAAAGGAGTTCCGTAAATCGCATCCTAAACCACTGATAAAAGGCGCTTATATAGAGGAATCAGTCTATACAGGTGACAATCTTCTTGAGACCCTCGTGGCTCTCAAGTCAAGGGAAGAGCTCATCGGCGATATCGTCATGCTCCTTCAGTCACCCGCAAAGAACGTTATCTCTGCACTGCAGTCAGGAGGTTCAAAAATCCATGGTGTTCTGGAAACACTTTCAAAAAAGTAATTATTAATTAGTTAAACACATTAAAATTCCTATAAAAATGGCAGATCTTAAGAAATTTGCAGAAGAGCTGGTGAATTTAACCGTAAAAGAGGTTAACGAGCTTGCAAAAATATTGAAAGACGAGTATGGCATTGAGCCGGCAGCAGCAGCAGTAGCCGTAGCAGCCCCTGCAGCAGGCGGCGACGCTCCGGCAGCAGCTGAGAAGAGCTCCTTCGATGTCATCCTTAAAGCAGCAGGCGGCCAGAAGCTTCAGATCGTTAAGCTTGTGAAAGACATCACAGGCCTCGGTCTTAAAGAAGCCAAAGCTGTAGTTGATGCAGCTCCTTCACCTGTAAAAGAAGGCATCTCAAAAGATGAGGCTGAGAACATTAAGAAACAATTGGAAGAATCAGGAGCTGAAGTTGAACTTAAATAAGTTATACCTGATCACCGGGTTACAGGTTTAGTTCCGCCGTCGGGCGGAGCTAAGCCTTTTTCTCATTTTAATATAAGTTCACTTAATCCATCCATCAATGTCCTCAAAAAATAACGAAAGAATCAGTTTCGCATCAAAGAAACAACAGCTTGATTACCCTGATTTTCTTGAGATTCAATTAAAATCATTTGCCGATTTTTTTCAGCTTGGCACAACACCCGAGAACAGGAGGAGAGAAGGCCTCTATCAGGTCTTCATGGAGAACTTCCCCATTACCGATACCAGGAACAACTTTGTACTTGAGTTCCTGGATTATTCCATTGACCCTCCGCGATACACCATTGACGAGTGTATTGAGAGGGGCCTTACCTTCAGTGTGCCCCTCAAGGCCAAACTGAAGCTTTATTGCACCGACCCGGAGCATGAGGATTTTGACACCGTCATACAGGATGTTTACCTGGGCGTCATGCCATACATGACCGAGCGCGGTACCTTCGTCATCAACGGTGCCGAGAGGGTTGTAGTCTCACAGTTGCACAGGTCACCCGGCGTATTCTTCGGTCAGAGCATACACGCCAACGGTACCAAGCTTTATTCAGCCCGTATCATTCCTTTCAAGGGGTCATGGATCGAGTTCGCGACAGACATCAACAACGTGATGTACGCATATATCGACAGGAAGAAGAAGCTGCCTGTCACAACACTTCTCAGAGCCATCGGCTTTGAAGGAGACAAGGACATTCTTGAGATCTTCAACCTCGCGGAGGAGCACAAGGTCTCAAAAGTAAACATAAAGAAACTGGTAGGCCGCAAGCTGGCAGCGAGAGTACTGCGCACCTGGGTCGAGGATTTCGTCGACGAGGATACAGGTGAGGTCGTTTCTATCGAACGTAACGAGGTGGTGCTTGACAGGGAGACAGTCATTGAAAATGACCATGTCGACCTGATCGTTGACTCAGGGGCCAAGTCTATCCTGCTTCACCGCGAGGATATGAGCCTCTCTGACTTTGCGATCATATACAATACGCTGCAGAAAGACCCCTGCAACTCTGAGAAAGAGGCCGTTATTTACATTTACCGCCAGCTCCGCAATGCTGAGCCGCCGGATGAGGCCACAGCCCGCGATGTCATTGACAAACTCTTCTTCTCTGACAAACGTTATGACCTTGGTGAGGTAGGACGCTTCCGTATCAACCGCAAGCTGAAGCTCAACATTGACATGAGCACCAAGATCCTCACAAGGGAGGATATCATTGCCATTATCCGTTACCTGATCGAGCTCATCAACTCCAAGACCGACGTGGATGATATTGATCATTTGAGTAACAGGAGGGTACGTACCGTCGGCGAACAGCTGTCAGCCCAGTTCAGCGTCGGTCTGGCCCGTATGGCCCGTACCATTCGTGAGCGTATGAACGTAAGAGACAACGAGGTCTTCACACCTGTTGACCTCATCAACTCGAAGACCCTCTCATCTGTCATCAACTCATTCTTCGGCACCAACCAGCTGTCGCAGTTCATGGACCAGACCAACCCGCTGGCAGAGATGACGCACAAGCGTCGTCTGTCAGCACTCGGACCAGGAGGTCTGTCGCGCGAGCGTGCAGGTTTTGAGGTGCGTGACGTACACTATACCCATTACGGCCGTCTCTGCCCCATTGAGACGCCGGAAGGACCGAATATCGGTCTTATATCATCACTCTGCGTCTATGCCAAGATAAATAATCTCGGGTTCATTGAGACCCCTTACCGCGACGTCATCGAGGGAAAGGTCAACCTGAATCCTGAGCAGGTGAAGTGGCTCAGCGCCGAAGATGAGGAATACCTTACTGTTGCTCAGGCCAACGCTCCGCTGAATGATGACGGTACCTTCACTAACCCAAGGGCCAAATCAAGGCTTGGGGCTGATTATCCGTATGAGGAGGTGACGAAGGTACAGATGATGGATGTGGCTCCCAACCAGATAGCATCAATAGCTGCATCACTCATACCGTTCCTTGAGCATGACGACGCCAACCGCGCCCTCATGGGATCAAACATGATGCGCCAGGCTGTCCCGCTTGTAAGGCCTGAGGCTCCCATAGTGGGTACAGGCCTCGAGGCACAGGTGATCAAGGACTCAAGGATACTAATCGTCGCGGAAGGCGACGGCGTGGTAGAGTACGTTGATTCAAACGAGATCGTGATCAGGTACACCAGGACTGATGAAGAGAAATTCGTGAGCTTTGATGATGACGTTAGACGTTACACTCTTCCCAAGTATCATAAGACAAACCAGAATACATGTGTCAACCTTGTACCTATCGTCAGGAAGGGTGAGAAGGTTGTCAGGGGACAGGTGCTCACCGAGGGCTACGGGACAAAAACAGGCGAGCTTGCCCTGGGCCGTAACCTGAAGGTTGCCTTCATGCCCTGGAAGGGATACAACTTTGAAGATGCCATCGTGATAAGCGAGAAGGTTGTGCAGGAAGATATCTTCACATCAGTGCATATCGACGAGTATCTCCTTGAGGTCCGTGACACGAAACGGGGTATGGAAGAGCTGACATCAGATATCCCCAACGTCTCCGAGGAGGCTACCAAGAACCTCGACGAGAACGGGCTTATCAGGATTGGTGCACAGATCAGGCCGGGAGACATACTTATAGGCAAGATAACCCCCAAGGGTGAATCGGACCCATCACCGGAGGAGAAGCTTCTCCGCGCCATCTTCGGCGACAAGGCAGGAGACGTGAAGGATGCCTCACTGAAGGCAGGTCCATCGCTCGAGGGCGTTGTCATTGACAAGAAGCTCTTCACAAGGGCTATCAAGGACCGCAAGGCCAAATCAGCCGAGAAGCCGCTGCTTGACAAGATCGATGCTGACTTCAACAGGTCAATAGATGACCTCAAGGCACGCCTGGTAGACAAGCTGTTCATCATCGTCAACGGCAAGACCTCACAGGGGGTGAAGGATTATCTCAATGTGGACGTGATTCCCAAGGGAGCCAAATTTACTCTTAAGCAGCTCCAGGAGATTGATTACCTGAATATTAATCCCAACAAGTGGACCACTGACAAGAAGAAGAATGACAGCATAAAGCAGCTTCTGCATAACTACATCATCAAATACAAGGAGGTTGACGGTGTCTATAAGCGGAAGAGGTATAACATTACCATAGGCGACGAACTGCCTGCAGGTATTGTAAGGCTTGCCAAGGTTTATATTGCGAAGAAGCGTAAGATACGGGTGGGAGACAAGATGGCCGGTCGCCACGGTAACAAGGGTATTGTTGCCAAGATCGTCCGCGCTGAGGATATGCCTTTCCTGGCTGACGGAACGCCGGTGGATATAGTTCTTAACCCGCTTGGTGTCCCTTCAAGGATGAACCTCGGGCAGATCTATGAGACTGTTCTGGGCTGGGCAGGAAAAGAGCTCGGCATGAAATTCTCCACGCCGATCTTCGACGGAGCGAGACAGGATGAGATCAATGACCTGACGGTCAAGGCAGGCATACCGCGCAACGGAACCACCTATCTGTATGACGGCGGCACCGGCGAACGGTTTGACCAGCCTGCAACGGTAGGGATGATCTATATGCTCAAACTGGGCCATATGGTTGATGACAAGATGCACGCCCGTTCAATAGGGCCTTACTCGCTCATCACACAGCAGCCTCTCGGAGGCAAGGCACAGTTTGGTGGTCAGAGATTTGGTGAGATGGAGGTATGGGCCCTCGAAGCATTCGGGGCTGCACATATACTGCAGGAGATACTTACCATCAAGTCTGATGACGTAATAGGAAGAGCTAAAGCCTACGAGGCTATTGTCAAGGGTGAACCGATGCCATTGCCCGGTATACCTGAGTCGCTCAACGTGCTTCTGCACGAACTGAGGGGTCTGGGTCTGAGCATCAACCTTGAATAATTAAGCTGAGTAGTAAAAAAAGTAAAAAACAGAAAGATATATGTCATTCAGAAGGGATAACAAGCAGAAAACCAGCTACACGAAGATTTCGATAGGACTGGCGTCACCTGAGGAGATACTTGACAAGTCAAGCGGCGAGGTCCTGAAACCTGAGACAATAAACTATCGTACCTACAAGCCCGAACGCGACGGTCTTTTCTGCGAAAGGATCTTCGGACCGGTCAAGGATTATGAATGCCATTGCGGCAAGTACAAGAGGATACGATATAAGGGTATTGTCTGCGACCGTTGCGGTGTGGAGGTTACCGAGAAGAAGGTAAGG
>JALOMM010000096.1 GCA_025455535.1 Bacteroidales bacterium
CTCGGATCACTTGCAACGCTCGTATACTACATCATGATGTTCCTGGGCTCCAGGGACAGATAGAGAATCTCCTCATCTTCCCTCAACATAGAGGAATTTTGTTCTCTTGACCATGTAACTTATTACGGCCCAGAAAATCAGTGCTGCAACCAGCAGTACGATATAGAGCGATTCCATGTAGATCTTTCCCGTAACGGCCAGGTTGCGCACCATGTCAAGCACGGCAAAGACAATAAACAGGTTGGCTGCCCTGTTGTATTCACGCTTCAGCACCGCCCTGAAGGAGAACGGGAGGAGTGACTTGGTGTAATGCCTGAATCCCGGTATCACCGCCTTTACCCGAAAGGCCCATATGTCATAGGCCTCTCCGAACTTGCGGCGGAGATACTGCTCTTCGGCAAAAATAATTCTCTCATAACAGATCCAGAAGAGCAGGATATAGATGACAGTGCACCACACAGACCTGAGGAACAGTACAGGTCCGAGCCCCGCAAGAAAGTTTCCCGCATAAAGGGGATGGCGTATAACCGAGTAAATTCCCGTGGTATTGAGCTCGTCAGCCAGCTGATCTATCACACTCCTGCCTGAAGTGTTCCTGGGGACGTAGCCGAGGGTATACGACCTGAGGGCCTCTCCTGCCAGCGATACGGCGATACAGATCAGCTCCCAGGTCAGGCTGAAGTATATTACGCTCCTGTTTGCTATGAACAGATAACCGGAGGCCAGAGCGACGATGGCCACCGGTAACCAGTTTCTTCTTCTGAATAACCAGTTTCCGGATTTCTCAAGTTCATGGACAAGTGACATACATGCGGCGTTGATGCCGTAAATGTATGAAAATTTCAGAAACTATACTTTATCCTGAGGAAGCCCATGTTGATCTGTGTCTCATCACCTGAGACAACGCTCTCGAAATACTGCCATACCAGTGAGAAATCGACGTTTTCAGCCATTGAGAAGTCAACTGAGGGGCCTGCATAATAACCTTTCAGATCAGGATACCATATAGCTGACAGAGAGAGGTTAAGCAGCGGCATAGGGGTATAGGTCACCTGTCCCATGAGGGTGAACTCAGAGAAGGCGAGGCTTCTTGCGGTTAATCCCCCCCTGTAAAAATCCCTGAAGCTGTCAATGGCCACAGGATTGCTTGAATACATAAACTGTGTGATGGCGGTGAACT
This sequence comes from Bacteroidales bacterium, assembly GCA_025455535.1. Lineage (GTDB taxonomy): Bacteria > Bacteroidota > Bacteroidia > Bacteroidales > VadinHA17 > SR-FBR-E99. The sequence goes on from JALOMM010000096.1 coordinate 1,181, forward strand.
TGTCAGAAAAGACCCTGTCGACGCCGGCGGTTGCTATCACTGTCCCCTCTTCAGACGTTGAGCCTCCGAAGGGGAGAAACCATGTTGCCTCGCCCCTTAATGAGTATGAGCCGGCATTGGCTGACCACCCTGTTCCGAGGGTAATCATATCTCCTTCACTCTCTCCGGCAAGGAACTGCAGGTCGGCACCGGGGATGCTGAACCGCCACAGAGCGGCAGCAGTGACCGCACCGGTGTTATCTGCCTTGACTGCTATTTCAGCAGACGAAGAGGCCCCGGGTGACCAGATCACCCTTACAGCGTCGCTGCCGGGACGCTCGATATAGTCAAAATCAAAATAAGAGTATGTATTGAAAATATCATTGGGATTCCATACCAGTGCCTGGCTCCAGTTTATGCGCTGGCGGCCTGCCCTGACCTGAACCGTCCCTGCAGTGAAATCGACTGATGCCCTGTCAATGAAGGTATTTAAAATGACTGACTGTTCATCTATGATATTCCATGACATGTCAATCCATCCCTGGTCATAGCCTATCGAAGAGGCGTATGAGGGGTCCGCAAGCAGCAGATCACCGGTTATGAGTCTGTTCCGAACCTCGAGGGTAATGGTTGTCCTGCTGCCCGGATAGGCTTTGAAATTGAGCCTGTTATGCAGCATGCTGCTGTTTATCCAGATATCCGAAGGGTTCTCAAACATGGCGTTATGCAGCCACGATGCATAGCCGCCTGCCGAGAACTTCTCCGGCGTCTCCTGCGAATGCGATGATAGGGTAAGAATTATCGCAGCCACCGTCAGCAGAGCCTTCTTCTTCATCAGTTATTGTTTACCCTTACGTCAGAGACAATGCGGCCGTCTTCCAGTGTTATGACCCTGCGTGCCCTCTTCATCACCCTTATGTCATGAGTCGAGAAGATGAAGGTCATCTTTTCATCATGATTTAGTTTCTCCATTATATCAAGCAGTGTCTCTGCAGATTTTGTGTCGAGGTTTGCCGTGGGTTCATCTGCCAGGATAAACTCCGGCCTGGGCGCCAGTGCCCTTGCCACCGCTACCCTCTGCTGCTGCCCCCCTGACAGCTGAGAGGGGCGGCTGTTGTGACGGTCAGAGAGACCCACGGATGCCAGCATCTCATCGGTACGGGCCTTGCGTTTCTCTTTGGGCCACTTCTGCAGGTTCAGGATGAATCCGACGTTTTCCGAAGCGGTGAGAACCGGTATCAGGTTATACGACTGGAAGACGAAGCCCACATGTTCCATCCTGAAGTCGATCAGCTCCGAAGGCTTAAGCTCAGATAGCCGGTGGCCAGCGACAATGATCTCCCCTCCGGTGGGCTGGTCAAGGCCGCCGATGAGGTTCAGCAACGTTGTCTTACCTGATCCTGACGGCCCGACAATCACTGCAAAATCACCTTTCTCAAAGCTGAGAGTGACACCGTTGACCGCCTTCACCTCTACCTCGGTATCATGGTAGGTCTTATATACATCATTGATTTCGACTACTTTCATGGTTATCGGGTTTTGTTGTTATTCTCCTCTTAAAGCTTCCACCGGATTTAACTGCAGCGCCTTGCGGGCAGGGTATATGGCTGATAATATCCCGGTGATAACGATCAGCACGGTCAGTATCATAAAGAAATCGGCACCTATTGTGGGATAGAGATGGGCAGAGTATCCGAACGCTTCCATCCCTTCTGAATATTTCACCAGGTTAATGCCGGTATGACCGGTTATTCCAATGACTACCCCGCTTACCACCATACCGGCAACGCCTCCCACGACCGAGAGGAATATCGATTCGAGCATTATCATGGAGAAAACGCGGCGCCGGTTCATGCCGATTGCCGAAAGCATCCCCAGCTCGCGCGTACGCTCGAGGACAGACATAAGCATTGTATTCACTATTCCGAAAGCCAGGGCAGCCAGTATCAGTGCCATAAAAATGCCGTAGATCTGGTTCATGTAATCGGCTATCATGGCCAGGTCTGTCTGTATCTCCTTCCAGTTCATTACTTCAAGGCCGGGAAGGGCCTCCGTCACTTCCGGGGTAATCCTGTCAGTGAGGTCATTGTCTGCCAGCCGTGCAATTATCCGGTGGTACTCTCCCTCCCCCAGGCCAGTCAGCCTGCGGAGTTCATTTTCGGGAACAAACACTGACATCGCCTCGAAAAGGTCGTTGTTTGTACGGAAGATGCCGCATATCCTGAACGCTGCACCGGTCTGGTTGTCGTCAGCATCAAGGAATGTAAGTATGATCCTCGACCCTTCGCGGTATGACCAGGCTGCCTCCCTGATCATCATCCCGTATTCTTTTGACTCCCTGGCAGATAACAGCCCGGTAATGGCTTCCGTCAGCTTCTTCTCGGTGGTGAACCGCTGGTTTTCAAGTGGTTTAAGCTTTTCAGCCACGGAAGAGGGCACCCCGCTTTCTTCAAGAGTACCGAACGACTCCTCCGTCAGAATGTACCTGATGATGTAGAGTTCCTTTGCCAGTTTCTCTCCGATGAAGGCACTGTTGAGCCTTGTGTCACTGCCGAAGTAGCTCCCGGTTCCGGGGATAAGCCTCGTTTTGAGGGTGAACATCTCCTCTTCCCCTCCGACATTTATGCCGGTGATCTCCACTCCGGTGCTCCCTGCGGAGGTAGAGGCGATGCCCCTTACAATGATCCTCTCTGCGATACGGGTTACTTCAGGTATGTTCTGAAGTACTGAGATCACCTTTTCGGGCTCCGGGATGACGTTTTTCAGGTCACTGCTGCTCCTGAACTCTTTGCTGTTGATCTGGATATGCGAGAGCTCCTCGTTTACAGCGGCATCAATCCTCTGAACAATGGAACTGTTTATTGCAGCCATCGCAAAGACACCTGCAAAGACACCCACCGTAACGGCAGCAATGACCGTCAGGCTTCTTGTCCTGTTCCTCCAGACGTTTTTCCAGGCAATAGATGTTATCATGATTTCTTCCGTTAGGCCCTGACAGCATTAATAACATTCATTTTGAAGATCTTGCGGACGCTGAAGGTGATCGCAATCAGAAGGATAAGGAGAACGATCACTACCTGCCACAGGTAATATGTATCTGGCAACAGCATCGGCATCACTGGATCGAAGCCGTAATCCTCGTACATCTTTGCCATCTCACCGGTAAAACGGAGTGGTCTGGCATACCCGAGGAATACTATGGGGAGCGAACCAGCCACACCGGCTGCCACACCGAGGAAACCCACCAGAAACATTTCCATGGAAATCACTTTGGCCAGCTTCCCTTTCTGCATGCCGATGGAGACCAGCATGCCAAACTCACGGCGTCTTTCAGCCATCATCATCAGCACTGTGCCGAATACCCCGAAGGCTATCACCAGGTACAGGATACCGATCATAATTGCACCGCTCTTGTTGTCTGCCTCCATCTGGTTGAGGAGAAGGGCGTTCATCTCCTTCCATGTGCGGATGGCGAGACCGTCACCGGTGATCTGTCCCAGCCTGTTACGGGTCATGACAAGGTCATCGTCTTCTGTGTCCCGTACGCTTATAATGGCGGAGGTAGCCATACCCGGGGCAGCATACAGATAGCGTGCATCATCCAGGGTGAGGTATACAAACCTGTTGTCTATTTCAGGCTGTGGCATCCGTACGATGCCTTTTATAATGTACAGTCCCGCTGCCGTTGTTCCGTGGTAACCCTGCCCCATCAGCACGAGTGTATCTCCCACACCGGCATGGAGATACTCTGACAGGCCGTTGCCGATGACAGCATAACCCGAATCGGCAGATGTCAGGTAACCATTCTCAAAGGCGGCATGCTTTCTGAAGAGCGGGAGGACATCACTTGTATCAGTTCTGCCGATGCCAAGGATGGAGATGAGACTTGCCTCGTCAGTGAAAGATTCATTGACAAATACATCCAGCAATTTCGCCGTCCGGCCTGGCAGGCTTTCAGCCTTCAGGGCCTCAACAGCCTTCGGGGTCAGCCTGTACCTTACCAGGCGGTTTATGATGTTAAGTCCCTTCATCTCGTCTTCGGGGTCCATCCCAATTACCATGACACCCTGTGTGCGGCTGCCGGATGCGGCAAGGGCAAATGACTCGAGTTTGGGAATGACGGCAGTCACGTTCGGATCACCCTCTATCCTGCTGATGATTTCAGGATCAATGACAAAGCCGTTGTCAAGGCTTGACTCGTCTATGTAATCAGTGTGCTGAAGCTGCAGATAGCCGGTATACGATTCAATGACATCCCTGTACATCTTCTCATAGGTTCCAAGCTGGAACGATCTCATTACCAGTGCAAAGAACACCGCAAAAAAGACTGAGGCGGCAGTGATGAGGGTCCTTCTCCTGTTTCGCCACAGGTTCCTCCAGGCAAGCTGATAATCCTTCATAGCGATAATCCTTTCATTAACTGAATCTTACCTAATGGTTTTCATATTTTGCTGGGAGAAGAAACTCTCTTCCAGTTCAATATTGAATTTCACCTCAAGGATCTTCAGAACGGTTTTATGACCCTCCTCTTCTGCCGGCACAAGCTCAATGACCGAGGGTATAAACCTGCCGTCCATGGTCTTCAGTCCGGTGCCTCTCTCTGTTCTGACCAGGTATCCGTCCTCGTCGTAGAGCTCAGCCTTCAGGACAATGAATTCCTTCTTGTCAACCCACCATACCTGGTGCCCCCAGAGGACATCGGCATCATCCTTCGCCAGAAGCTTTATCTTATGGCATAGGCGGCCGTCGACTTCCTCCTCTCCTTCAACAGAATGGGTATAGTCATTCACCACAGACGATTCCCTGAGAATATCGTCATTGGTATAGTCCGATCCCATCCACCCCTGTGACATCATTGAGGGGGGGAGTTTTATCAGCCTGCTTATGGCAGGGTTCCAGCTCCACATCTCATTGCCCCGCTTGAGGAATGTCTGTCCTTTTTCACGGGCAGGGGCGGTTATCAGTGTAAGGGCGTAATCGTCTTCGAGCGACCATGATTTGAATTCTACGGTACGCTCCCATGTTGGGCGGATAATGGTCATTGCCATCACGCTGTAGCCTGACAGTTCACCGTTGAACTTCTCGTCGGCCTTCCTGATAATCTCCGTGGCTGTGAGCTGCTGGGCCGTTAAACCCTGAAAGAGAGGCATCATCAGCAGCGCCGCAAAGACTAAAGTTACCGGCTTCATTGCTCTTTTCATTTGTATCTTTTTATTAAAGCATCTGTAACTTTTTCAAAATACTCACCCTGATATTGCTCTTCGGAGAATATGGATGTAAGGGCGAAACCCTTGACCGCATTTATAAACATAAGCAGATCGGTCATGGGGTCATAGCCGGGCCCGGCACTCTCTCCCTTTTTCCTGAAATAGCCTTCCAGGAGCATCATCATATTGTCAGTATATTCCCTGAATGGGCGTCCTGAGATGTTCAGGGAGCCGGACGCTTCGCCGAACAGCCTCTCGTATACACCCGGCTGCATCATGATCCTGAAGAGAAGCTTCCAGAACTGCCTTTTTTCATGGAGCACCATGAACACCTTCCGGATGAACATCTCAAATTCTTCGGGAGTCAGATGGCTGTCATGATCGGGATCGAAGTATTCATATATTTCGGTCACCGACCTGTTCATGATGGCAGCCAGGAGATCCTCCTTGCTCTTGAAATAGTTATACATGAGGCCTTTTGAGATTCCTGCATGCCTGGCAATGTGGGTAATGGTGGTGGCATGATACCCTACATTTGAAAAGTGTTCAAGGGCCGTATTCATAATGAGGGCTTTTTTCTCCTCCCTC
>JALOMM010000097.1 GCA_025455535.1 Bacteroidales bacterium
CCTTTTAGCTCTGCCTCAATCAGCTCCGGCATAAGTGCGATGCAGTCTACAGAGCTCTCCCGCCGTGTGCCGTCATACTCCTGAGACCATCCTGCGGCTCTGACAGGAACCATCGCAATGGCGCCCGAAGCCACCGTAGCAATCTCCTCATGATGCCATAGACTGACGAGGTGTGTCCCTTCCCTCTCCTCTGACCTGAACATCGGGCCATCAGCACCGTTATGATCCATATTGAGGACTGTGTACAGAATCTTGTCACCTGCTTTCCACCGGTTGATATAGACCTTGTCTGATTCACTCTCAATAAGGGGTGTCCATTCTTTGTCAAGGAAAGCATCGCTGTTTTGTCTGAGGAGGAATGTGGTTTTTGCAAGATACTTAAGATCAGCTGTATAGTCATCTCCCCTCCCTCCGGCGCGGAAGAGGTTCAGTTCTGTTCCGTAACCGTTGAAGAAGGCAACGGAGATCTCGCGGTGAAGTATATCCTCTCCCACGTCAGCCACCCTGAATATTGCAAAATCAGGCCGTATAAGCTTATTGAGGTTCAGTTCGGGGCTGAGGAACAGTGCATTGTGTACTCTTCCGGATAATATTCCGGGCATATCCTTTACCACAGCCATCCCTTCGGAGAACATGACAACACCCTCTCTCACAGAATCAGCAGCCTGCTGAAGTTCGGCGCTTGAGCTGCCCTGTGTGTCAAGTACAACACCGTCGGCTTCAGTAGCGGCAATCATTTCAGCCATACCCCTGTGATGATCCTCCTCCCTGGTGCTTCTGTCCCACGGGTTATAGGCGATGAAGAACCTGCAGTCGTTAAGCCTGGCCTGCCTGCTGATGGTTCTCAGCCCTTCTGTTCCTCCCGGCAGGTCACGGTAAAGATCCCACTGGTTCCTCTCATCGAGGCCCAGGCGTGGCCATGTAGGCCAGATGCCGTACACATCTACATGTCCGAAGATATTGTTGTATGACGATAGGAATTTGCTGAAGCCCGGGGCACCGGCAAGCCTGTCATAGAACTCTCTGTCCCATGCCATCTGGAGTATAATGAGATAGCTGGAACGGATCCATTTCAGGTCAGCACGGTTGTACAATGATTCATTGAAGCTATCCAGGTCATAGAGGTACCTGCCGGCGAACATCAGCCGGAGGCCTTCCTGCCATGGTCCGCGGTAAACATCGGCCCATATGTTATAGGAGACCGAAGCCCCCGGCGGAAGTATTGTTCCGTACCTTCTCTTTGTTCCGAGGTCCGTCTGGTTGCGACGCGCAACTGAACACACGGAAAATGAGGTATCGGTATCGAAGGCAGAGAATCCCATCTCCCATGCATTATCAGGTAAAATGACTCTGACAGGACTCTTCCCCGGAAGAAAGAGGTTAGCCCTTGCCAGGTCGGGAGGGCCATAACCTGTTATGAATGCGTTTTCCCTGTTCTCTCCGAAAGGGACAACGTCACTTATCGTTATTGTGTCATTCCTGTTATTGCGGATCACAAGTTCGGCATACCACCCTTTTCGGTCCATGCTCCGCGGTGTGAACCCGGCCTCCACCCCTCCCGGGAATATCATTACGAAACGGCTGCCAGTAAGCCCGGCAGCAACATCATCGGATTCATAATAGTTGCCGTCGATCCTGAGACTGAAGAGCGGTCTTCCGGCCGGGAGATTCACCAGGGTGCTGTCATCAAGGATGAACCTGACCACCCTCGCTCCCGTCTCTTTCGTAATACCAATATTTTCAAGAGACTGTCCGGCTGCGGTGGTCAGCATTAACGCAATAAATAACTGAGAAGCTAAAATTTTCTTCCTTGACATGTCAATAAATAACTGTTTATGCCGTTTCCGTTTTAACGGTAGTGCAATTTAAGTTATTGCTCTGAAATACAAAAACCCTGCCGTATATGAAGGGCTGTTTTTCAGATAATGTATTATAAAATTTCTTGTTTATGTTTTAATTACTACTTTTAAACGATGGTTGAGATTGGTCTAATGAAAAGAATTTACTGTAAAAGCTTCGTTTTCATTATTCTTATTCTATCGGCTCTGCTGCTTGTGCCTGGGTGTGCAACATCTAAGAAAAATCCTTATCAGGAGAAAAAGAGGGTCTCGCATATAGACACTTCACAGTTAGGACGCAACAAGTACTTCTTTTCCAACAAGTACCAGAAGAAACTATACAAGTACAAAAAGAAGTAATTTATTCTACACAATTGACTTCCAGTCCATCCCAGGCAAGGGTAACATTCACAGGCAGGTCCCTGTTCACATCTGCATGCCTGCCCATCTGATGTCCTATATGTGTAATATATGCTTTCCTTGGTGAGACCTGCTCTATAAGGGCCAGTGCTTCTCCGAGACTGAAGTGCGAGATATGCTTCTCCTTGCGCAAAGCATTTACTACCAGGTATTTCACGCCTATTATCTTCTCCCTCGTCTCCTCAGGTATGTAATTGGCATCAGTAATATATGCCATCTCACCTATCCTGAAGCCCAGTATAGGGAGTCTGTAATGAAAGATCCGGAGCGGTATTATCTCGTCCCCGTTCAGGTCAATATTGTAACCGGCAATTGTATGAAGCTCCATCTTAGGCACACCGGGGTACCTGTTCTCTGCAAAGACGTACTCATACTCTTTCCTTACCGCATTCTGGACCCTCTCTTCGGCATAGATGTCAATGGCAGACTGGCTTTTGTAATTGAAAGCCCTGAGGTCGTCCATTCCGGCAATATGATCCTTATGTTCGTGTGTAAGAAGAATGGCGTCCAGCTTTTTAACTCCCGCACTGAGCATCTGCTGCCTGAAATCAGGTCCGGCATCGATAACAATGGTGTTCGAGGCAGTCTCAACCAGAAGTGAAGCCCTGAGCCTTTTGTCATGGCAGTCATCAGAAAGACAGGTGGCACATTCACAGGCTATTACAGGCACGCCCTGTGATGTCCCGGTTCCAAGAAAGGTGATCTTCACAGATTCTTATTTACACTGCAAACATAGCCTGAAATTGAGAGAAGAACAATAACAAAGATCACTTTAGGGCAACCATTCCGTTTTGTATATCTTTACTCTGCATATAATCAGAAGATGAAGGGAAAGATATTCATGGTGCCTGTTACCATCGGTAACTCCGACCACTTAATGACAATACCGCAGGTGACCCGTGAGATCACCGCTTCTCTCAGGGTTTTTGCCGTGGAGGATGTCAGGAGTGCCCGCCGATACCTGAGAAGCATAGACAGGGAGTTTCCTGTTGATGACACTCTGTTCATACCTATTGGCAAGCATTCAGAGCCTGCCGCACTTAACGAGTTGTTTTCAAGGGTATCGGAAGGGATGGATGCCGGTGTGATGAGCGAAGCCGGCATGCCCGGCCTGGCAGACCCGGGTAATATGGTTATAGAGGAGGCGCACCGCAGAGCAATCAAAGTTGTTCCTCTTACCGGGCCCTCTTCCATAATGCTTGCACTGGTCGCCTCGGGAATGAACGGACAGTCATTTTCATTCAACGGTTACCTCCCCGTCGATCCTCAGGCCAGAAGAAAAGCCATAGCTGACCTTGAAAGGAGATCAGCTACCGGTCAGACACAAATTTTCATGGAGACCCCCTTCCGGAATGACAGGATGCTTGATGATATTCTGAAGGTATGCAATCCGTCAACCAGATTGTGTATCGCAGCTGACATCACCATGTCAACGGAGAGCATCATTACCAGAAGTGTTGAGGGATGGCTCAGGGAGAGACCTGACATTGACAAAAAACCTGTGGTTTTCCTTCTTCTGGCATGAAACCGTTTATATTGTAAAACAGGTTACCCTGTTTCTCAGTAAAGTCTTTATTGTTTAAATTGTATCCGTCTAAACTTGCAGAAATGATAAGAAGAACACTGTTATGTACTGTAATGATATTTATTGCAGTCGTGATGGCCGGGCAGAAGGTGGACATGAGCCTCTTCAGCGCCATCAAACCGAGAAATATAGGACCCGGAGGGATGAGCGGCAGGGTCACAGCGTTCGCCACTGATCCGAGAAATGAAAATATTTTCTACATCGGAACAGCCTCCGGCGGTCTGTGGAAGAGTGTCAACGCAGGCACAACCTTCACCCCTCTCTTTGACAATGAGGCCGTAGCCTCCATCGGCGCTCTCGCTGTTGATCCGATGAGGCCCGATATTGTCTGGGCAGGAACGGGTGAAGGCAACCCGCGCAACAGCGTCACCGGCGGTTACGGCATTTACAAGAGCACTGACGGCGGCCTGACATGGAAGTGCATGGGTCTTGAGCTGACACGCTATATCCACCGGATCATTGTTGATCCTGTCAACCCTGACGTCGTCTATGCCGGCGCAATCGGCAACCCATGGGCACCGCACAGGGAACGGGGCCTCTATCGCACTACCGACGGCGGCATCTCCTGGACCAGGATACTCTTTACCAATGAAACATCGGGTGTGGCTGATATGGTAATGGACCCCACCAATCCCGGGAAAATATTCGTCGCCATGTGGGATCACCGCCGCTGGCCCTGGTTCTTCGACTCTACACATGAAGGGTCAGGCCTCTGGCTTACGCGTGACGGCGGAGATACATTCACACAGGTAACTGAAGGATTGCCTGCCGAGAAGGGAAGGATGGGACTGGCTATCGCAGCCTCCGATCCTTCCTATGTATATGCCTATGTCGAGTCAAAACCGTCATCTGCCATCTACAGGTCGGTTGACGGAGGCATAAAATGGGAGAAGAGAGGTGAGAAGAATATCGGAAACAGGCCGTTCTATTACTCTGAGATATATGTTGATCCGGAGAATGAAAACAGGGTCTATACCCTCTTCTCAGGGATCAACGTCAGTGAAGACGGCGCACTGAACTTTGACAGGAGCATAGCTGCCTCAGTGCATCTCGATCATCATGCATGGTGGATTGATCCGGCCAATCCTGACCGCATGCTTGACGGTAATGACGGAGGGATGGCGATCAGTTATGACAGGGGCGATACATGGCGTCATATCGAGAATCTGCCCCTGGGGCAATTCTACCATGTCAGTGTTGACAACGAACTTCCTTACAATATCTACGGGGGTCTGCAGGACAACGGCTCATGGCGCGGGCCAGCCTATACGTGGTATAACGGACCGATCATCAACGAGATGTTCGACTTCCTTATCGGTGGTGACGGCTTTGACGCCCTGCCTGTGCCGGGAGACGCCCGATACTGCTACGCTCAGTCACAGGGAGGAGCGATAAGGAGAATTGACCTTCTGACAGGCTTGACAAAGAACATAAAACCGGTCCCGGAAGGTGATGAGAAGCTCAGATTCAACTGGAATTCAGCGCTGGCACAGGACCCCTTTGACAGTAACACAATCTATTTCGGCAGCCAGTTCGTACATAGAAGCAAAGACAGGGGCGACACCTGGGTTAGGATCTCTTCTGACCTGACCACCAATGACAGTGAGAAGCAAAAACAGCAGGAGAGCGGTGGTATTACAAGGGATGCCACCGGTGCGGAGAATCACTGCACAATCATTACAATAGCCCCCAGCCCGGTGAACAGGGACCTCATCTGGGCAGGCACTGACGACGGAATGATACAGCTGACAGAAGACGGCGGAATGACATGGAACAACATGGCGAAGAACATCAAGGGGATGCCCCGCAATGCATGGGTGCCGCAGGTAACAGCCTCTGCCTTCAGCGCCGGCGAAGCCTTTGCGGTGGTGAATGACTACCGCCAGGGTGACAACTCTGCATACCTCTATCACACAAAAGACTCTGGCAAGAACTGGAAAAGGATCATTGATGACACCGATGTTTGGGGTTATCTCCTCTGTTTTGTTCAGGACCCCGTTGAGCCGAAGCTTATGTTTGCCGGAACGGAATATGGCCTCTATGTTTCATTTAACGGAGGAGAATCATGGAATAAGTGGACGAGCGGTTACCCGACCGTATCGACATATGACATGGTCATACACCCGCGTGAGCATGACCTTGTCATCGGCACCTTCGGCAGGGCGTTATGGGTCCTCGACGACATCCGTCCGCTGCGTGCACTGGCAAAAGAAGGAGATGGTCTCCTGAACAGTAAGATGGCAGCCTTTGATGCACCTGTGGCCTATATGGCCTACACCAAAAATCTTCCCGGTTACTATTTCTACGGAGATGCGATGTACAGGGGAGAAAACCGCCAGCAGGGAGCCATGATCTCATTCTTTGCATCCGGTGAACCCGGAAAGGTTTCTGTTGAGATCAGGGATAGCGAAGGCAAAACAGCCAGG
>JALOMM010000098.1 GCA_025455535.1 Bacteroidales bacterium
ACTCACAATCACCAGCCTGCCCCTGTAGGTCTGTGCCTTAAGTATGTTCATCACCACCTCGGCATCTGCTGAAGAAAGTCCGGATGTTGGCTCATCAACAAAGAGAATTGTCGGCTCACGGATAAGCTCAAGGGCAATATTGAGCCTTTTGCGCTGCCCGCCGCTTATTACCTTATTCAGATAGTTTCCAACCTTCAGGTCTTTTATTTCTGCAAGGTCAAAATCGTCAAGTATGTTATATACCGCTTCTCTCAGCTGTTCCTCACTGAGGTTATCGAGACACATCCGGGCATTATAGTACAGGTTCTGCCAGACAGTCAGATCTTCAAAGAGAAGGTCATCCTGCGGCACAAACCCGATAACTCCTTTAAGGTTATCTCTATCATCGGGAGAATAGAGATTATATCCGTTGATCGTTACCTCACCGGTATCCGGTTCAGTCACTCCGCTCAGAATATTCATCAGCGTTGATTTACCTACACCGCTGCCTCCCATGATGGCAACAAGTTTGCCTGATTCTTCATGAAAATTAAGCTTCTGTAATCCGCTGTCACTGTTTTTAAAACTGAGAGAGATGTCCCTTGCATCCAGTGATACCCTGAGTTGAAAAGCCTCTTCGGTGAAGACACCCGCAACATCATTGTAATATACCGTATCGATGCCCGACCCTCTTATTGAAGAACCGTGATCAAAGACATACGTCCGGCCCGGGAAAATGTTCTGTCCGTTCAGAAACAGGTCCTCTCCTCCTGAATACCTCATAATAAGGGTATTGGCGCTTACAATGTGCAGGAACAGCAAACGGCCCTTCAGGTTTTCATTGCATATGTGCTTTATATCTTTCCGGTCCCGGCTTTTTTTGCTGTCAATGATCATGAGCCTGTTTTTCTCAGGTTCCTCATGCCCCGGGCCCAGAACAAATATCTTTATGTTTTCATACTCCCTTGCATCGATATTGAAAGCCGTTGCTACCAGCCCTAGGAAATCAAGCTCCTGTTCAGTCAATGCCCCGCTGAAAAAGATAAAGTCCATCAGCTGAACCATGACAAATATTTTCTGCCTCTGATGAAGCTCCTCATTTATCTTTTCACATTTTGAGAGGATCCTTGTGGCAGTCAGCGAGGTCCGTTTCCTCTCCTTCAGCGTTCCCTTTGAAATATGTTCCTGGTGGTAAAGCCTGAGGTAATCATCAAACATTGCCAGGTATTTCATAACAAGTTCATTGTTCAGTTGCCTGGCGAGAAAGAGTTTTACAATATCCCGGCCCCTGCTTGAGATCCCGGCATCGTCTTTGACATCGCTTATCAGGGCAAATAATTGAATCAGTGCTTTTAGTATGGATTCACTCATTGTTCACGAGGTTATGATCTTAAAGCCTCTGGCAAATTTTCACGGTTATCTTTAACCAATATGGCTTAAAAATTTTATCTTTGTTTGGAGCGAATTAAGTTAATAATAATTATGGTTCCGCAAAAGAATTTTTAGGCTTAACTGGTAAAAGGCAATTGACACGGTGATTTTAGGCCGGTTTTTGCGGAGCATTATAACAGATTATTAATGGATAAGTTGAAAATCGAACCGACCACCTTCACACCAGAAGTCACTTTTGACGTTGAACAGAGAGTATTTGATATCTCAGGAGAGTCAAGACCGCAGGATTCGAGGGAGTTTTACGGTCAGATCATCAACTGGCTCAATGAGCTCGACGCACACCTGAAACCGTCAGAGAAAGAGGAAAGTGAGTATGTATTTAACCTCAACTTCAACTATTTCAATTCCTCATCCGGTAAATTTATTCTGGATATCTGTAAGATTATTGCCCGGATACGTTCCAGGGAGATAAATGCCTCGGTCAGATGGTATCATGAAAGGGATGATAGTGATATGCTTGAGGCCGGGATGGAGATCTCACAGATGGTCAGGTTTCCTTTCGAATATGTGGAGACTGAACCTAAAGACTATTTTCCCAATGGAAACGGCCTCGATCAATCAGAATAAGATTGTTTCCCGGCCGTTTGGAAATTTCAAAACCTGATGTGGCCCGGAAACATATATGATTCGCCTGAAAGGGCAACAAGGGAAAAACAGGCTGATGACAGGAAATACCTGGAGGACTTTGTTAAGCCTGTCGCTGAAGGCCTTGCCAGGGGAGTACTGAAAGGGGCCAGCCAGCTTCCGGGCTCTTCCCCGGAAGAGAAAAAATCCTACCCCCCCACTGACAATGAAAGCAAGTTCTGGCACCAATATGCCTGTTCCGTACAGGATAAACTGAAGTCACTGAATCTTTACCTGCGGCTTTATGAAGGTTTCTGCAGGACATGCATTATCACCGAGAGTGAGATTGCCGCCATGGTAAAGACCGATCTTGACATGTTTGCTGAAAGGGATGAGAGGAAAGAGAGAAGAAAGTTCTTCCTGGATCTGAATTACATGATCCCTTCCATGGCAAAAAAGGCCGGATATGAAATAATCAGGAACGAGGAACTTGAGGGGGTGACATTGTCAATGATCAAAAAAATTGCCCGGGTAATACACTCAAGATACAGGCACGGACTGATAAATATTGACCGTAACGCCTCAGACAGTAGTGATAAGAGGATACCCGAGTTTGAAGAGCTGCCCGATGAACTTAAGTACTCGAATATCGATAATGCAGCACACATCCCCACCAAACTGCTCTCAATAGGATATAAGATACGACCGTTAAGGAAGGGCTTTAAGCTTCTTGCACTGCACCTGAATGATGAACAGGTTGAAACCATGGCCAGGGTTGAACATCTCAGGTGGTGCTGGGAAAAAAGACTGAACGGATGGAGATACGGCAGGGTAAAGGATGTGGATAAAAAGATCCATCCGGGACTCATATCCTACGACGAGCTGGATGAAGGAGAAAAGGAAAAGGACCGCGGGCTGGTGCGGTTGATACCGGCAATCCTCAAGGATATTGAATATGAGGCTTTTCCCGCTTCGCCCGGTCTCATAAGCAACCTGTCATATGCCATCAAGCCGCAAAGCACTATCTACAAGCTCCTTTGTGAAACAAATGAGTTGAGCAACGAGATCAAATCCCTTGCTTCCGCTTCGCCCGTGATAAGTGAAAAGATAAAGGCAGTTCATGAAAAGATCAAAGTGACCATCGGGGAAGTGCAGGGCAGCTATAACTATGCCAGGCATATACAGAAAACATTCCTTCCTGATGATCTGTACATAAGGGAGTGTTTCCCCGAGAGCTTTGTCCTTTTCAAACCAAAGGATATTGTAAGCGGTGATTTTTACTTCTTCAGCAGGCAGGGTGATCTGATAATCTTTGCACTGGCCGACTGCACTGGGCATGGGATCCCGGGTGCACTCATCAGCACCATCGGGTACGGCACCCTCGACCAGGCAGTAAACGTTCTGAAGATCACTGAACCGTCTGAAATACTTGCCCATCTCTTTTCACGAATCCACAGGTTCATGAGAAATGATCTGGAGGGAACAGGTATCTCGGACGATATGGATATCATCCTGTGCAAACTTAATGTGAGAACGAGACAGATGTTTGTTTCCGGAAAAGGTAACTGTCTGTTTCATGTCACTGAGGATAAAATCACTGCAGTAAGATGTGACATGAAAGAGGAGGAGCAGGACAAGCAGGTGGAGAATGGCTTCCGTACAGGCATTATCCAAATGAGCCCCGGTGACAAAGTTTACCTTAGTTCGGACGGTTACCCCGATCAGGCAGGCATCTCACATAAGAGATACAGCAGGAAAAGGCTGAGTGAATTCCTGCTCCGGATTCACGCCATGCCTATGCAGGAACAGGGTGACAGCCTCTATGAAGAGATAGAGCGATGGAGAGAAGAGGGCAATGAAGATCAGACTGATGACATCACTGTCATCGGCATAAGGGTCTGATTATTATTTGCATTTAGCCCTTCTAAGGTTTAACTTTGATAGTGAACTAATCAGGTCAGGGATGCCAAGCATCATTCAGGGCTTTGAATATGACATCTTCATCAGCTATCGCCAGAAGGACAACAAGGGCGACAGATGGGTCAGTGAATTTGTTGAGGCGCTGAAGACAGAGCTCGAATCAACATTCAAGGATGAGGTAAGCACATACTTCGATATTAATCCGCACGACGGCCTGCTGGAGACACACGATGTTGACGCATCCCTTTCCGAGAAGCTGAGAAGCCTCGTATTCATACCTGTCATCTCTCGTACCTACTGCGATCCCAGATCATTTGCCTGGGAGCATGAATTCAGGGCGTTTATAAGACAGGCCGGGGAAGACAAATATGGTCTGAAAGTAATTCTCCATAGCGGCAATGTCGGAAGCAGGATACTGCCAGTACGTATACATGAACTGGATACTGCAGACAGGGAATTGCTTGAAAATGAGCTTGGCGGTGTTCTCAGAGCCATTGATTTCACTTACAGGGAGCCAGGTGTAAACAGACCCCTTACCCCTGCCGATGATGAAAATAAGAACCTGAACGGCACAAAATACCGTAACCAGATAAATAAGACTGCCAATGCCGTCAGGGAGATAATCACTTCCCTGCAGTCAGGCCAGGATACTGCCCCTAAGGAAAAAACACTGCATAAAGAACCGTGGGAAGAGGCGGAAACAAAAAGAACAGGGGGAAAAGCCAGCATCGGAAGATTATCGGGGCGATGGCTTAAAGGGATTATTGCTCTCGCAGCAATGTTGATGCTTGCAGCCGGCCTACTCTCTGTTTTCAAGATCCACGCCAGAAACAGTGAAAAGACTATAGCAGTCCTCCCTTTTGAAAATATTGGCAGCTCAACCGAGCACTCCTGGTTTGGCGATGCCCTTACTGATGAATTGATCTCCCAGCTGTACAATATCAGCGACCTGGAGGTGAGATCAAGGACTTCGGTGATGCGGTACAGGGGCACCAGGAAATCGATTCAGACAATACGACGTGAAATCAATATCAATTATATAATTGAGGGTACCTACCAGATCGTCGGGGAACAATTCAGGGCAAGCATTAAATTGTTTAACACCAGGAAGGATGAACAACTCTGGGGAGAGATTTTTGAGGGCACCTGGGGAGACGTGTTCCAGATGCAGACCGATATAGCCACCAATACCGCTTCAGTCCTGAAGGCAGTCATCTCCCCTGAGGAAAAGGCAAGGATCGAGAAGAAACCGACCAGGAACCCTGTCGCGTATATGAATTATCTCTCTGCCAATGTCATGTCAAACAATGCACTGAATTATGTATTGCTGGGCAACAGATACATAGACTCCATAAGCTTCGGATCGGCAATAGTCATGTATGACAAGGCAATTGCAGACGACCCTCTCTTCGCGCTAGCATATGCAAGACGTGCCATCGCCCGCTCGTGGGGTTATTATACCGGCAACCTCGATGAATCACATGTAAAAAAATGCAAGGCTGATATTGACAGGGCACTTGAAATTGACAAGGATCTTGTCGAAGCACAGGTGGCCCTCGGGTTCTACTATTATTATTGCAACACTGATTATCAGAAGGCGCTGACTCATTTCAGGACTGCCTCCAGGCAGGACCCGGCAAACTACCAGCCCCTTTTCTACATGGCGGCGGTCTACCGTAAGATGGGTGACTGGAAGAGCTCACAGGAACTGACAATGAAAGTCATCGAAAAGGAGCCTCATGATGCTCTGACACTGACCAATATCGGCCTGTCATTCTTCTACCTCCACAGCTATGACACTTCAATATACTACCACCAGAAGGCGATAGAAGCAATGCCGGAGTGGTCAGGGCCGTACTACAACCTCATTGAAAGCCTGATACTTAAATACGGCGACACAGAGCTGGCAGGAGATGTGCTTGACAGTGCAGAAGCCAGAACGGGTGAGCGGATGATATATCACAGGGTCATTCTCTCTGTCTACGAAGAAAAATACGATGAAGCATTGAAGCTTTTAAGTGGCTCAACTGATGCTGATTTTGGCTTCCCCGGAGTGAAATACCTTTTTAAAGGAGGTATATACAAGCTTCTTAAAAATGAGAGAATGGCAGTCATGTACAATGACACTGCACTGGTAATATTAAAACAAATGGTGGCTGATTATCCTGACAATGCATATGCACTCGCATACTGCGGTCATGCATATGCAGGCGCAGGGAAAAAAGATGAGGCAATAACATCAGGGAAAAAGGCCGTTGAGCTTTCTGCCATGGATGCTATGATGAATAGCGATATGGAGGTTAACCTTGCAAAAATATACCTGCTGACCGGCAATT
>JALOMM010000099.1 GCA_025455535.1 Bacteroidales bacterium
ACGGTGTTAAGATCATCAGGGTCACTCTTGAGAATCCTCAGGTATAATTTCAATGCTTCCTGCACTCTGCCCAGCTTCCTGAGGCAAAATCCCATCTTCTTCAGGGTCCACGGCTTCGGATCGATGATGGAGGCCATTGAATATTTCTCCAGCGCCTTCTCATATTCCCCGGCCATCTGGTAGCAGTATCCTGACTTTTCGTATAGTTCTGCGTCATCTGTCACTGATGTCAGCACCGTCAGATAGATCGAAAGGGCATCGCCGTAATATTCCTTGCTGAAGAAATAATCGGCAAGAGACCTGCTGTCTGCCTCAGAACCGCATATCTCCCTGTAGAAAAGAGAGTTATATATGTCAAGCCTGCTCATGAAGAGGTCGTCGAACTCATTTTTGAAGTCAGAGAGCTTGTAGAACCTGTAAAGATCATGTATATACTGTGTGACTGTGGTTCTGAACAGTGCTGCCGGGTCGGTGAGCTCACTGTCATACTTCATCTGTTCGAGCCCCTCAAGCTCCATCCTGAATACCTTGAGCATCATGCTTTTCTGATCTGCAGGGAGGTGCTTCATGTTAAGTATCAGGGAATACTTGTCTGAGTTGCAGATGAAGGGGGTCTTGAACAGTGCCTCCGCAAGCTCGTTGATACCAGGGCCAAGGATCTCATCATGGAATATCTCGTCAACGGTCACATGGTCAGGATAAAAAGGGATGAACCAGTTGCGCAGTTCCCTGAAGAAGTCGAATTTCTTAAGTCCCGAGAAGGCTGACATATATACGTCAGAACCCTCCATCTGAAGGTTGGTGAGCTCCTCCATGGTCTTGAACATCTCTTCCGAGTCCCTGAACATATCTGACCAGTCCGGGTTTCTTCCCTCTTCGGTGCTCTCTCCCAGGATGGCGTCGAGATCAAGTTTCTCCTCAATGCGTGGTCTGAGCTTCACCACCTTGGGCAATATCTCGTCATGCATCCTCCTGGTCAGCTTCTCAGTGTCGCGCGATTTTATCGTTTGCAGCACCACTGTGCGTACCTGCTCCCTGAAACCGGCTCTGGAGGAAAGCTCTTTCATCAACTGCATCACTTCGGGGTAGAGGCTGAGCCTGTCATCATTATAATACAATATGAGTACAATGCCTGTAATCGCTCTTTCCGAGACATGCGGGGTCTTGTTCCTGTACAGTTTTGACAGCAGTCTCAGCTTGGCCGGATCCCATATCCTCAGGCAACTGAGGGTAATTGCACTCACGAATGTTGCCATCTCATGCCATTCGATGCGACCTGACCGGAGCAGGATGTCAATGAGGCTCTCTTCAGCCTCACCATAGAAGTCTGACAGCCACAGGTGTTTGAAAATGATTCCTGAGAGTTTCTCCAGCTCTTCACTCTGCTCCCTGTTCGTCTCCTGCTTGCGTATCTCAGCCGACGAGAGAAGGTCATCAAGACGGGTCTTGAAGAAAAGGTCGTCGACACTCTGAACAATATTGCCTCCTCTCAACCTCTCCTCCCTCTCCTCCACAGCTCTGACAGAATAAGTATACCACCCGGAATGATGTGTCAAAATGTCCTGTTTAACCCTGTCAGCCAGTCGCAGGATTCTCTGAAGCAGTTTCAGGTAAACCTTCTGCCGCCCAGGGTCATCGATCCCTTCAACAGTATATTTAAGGATATTCTTATATGTCATCTGCAGCTCAGAGAACTCATCCCTGAATCCGCCAAATGATACATTTTCAAGCATATCAGCAAGTATGTCAAAGCTTAGCTTCACCTTTCTCCTGACGACAAGATTACAAACCTGCTTATGCTGAAGTATGACAGTCGGTATATTCATCTCAGTTAAATCACTACTAACATGTAATGTATGTCAACAATCAGGCCACCGGTTTCGGTTATCAGAAATTGTAGCCGATACTGATGTAACCCTTGAATTTGTTGAAGCCTGACTCTTCGCCGTAGAATCCCTGCATGATGCCTGCTTTTATCGGGCCGATGATTGACATGTATCCGGCGCCTGCCGAGTAGCCTGCCAGAAGAGAGTATCCTGAAGTCCTGCCAGCCTCACGGATGGCGAACGCGTTTGCAGAGAATGTCAGATGGACATCCCTGAAGATCTCGATATCTGTCTCAAAACCGATTCCTGCCAGCTCCCTGACAGCTATCTGGTAGGGATGAAACCCTGCCGCCTGAACCGATCTTCTTCCTGATGACTGTATCCCCCCCAGAAGAAAGAAGTTATTGTTTGCAGTGACAGAATCGGTCCCGGTGATGAACAGGGCGTCTCCCCTTAAATTGAAGGATACCTTTCTGTGAGGTGAGAAGTAGTGACTTAAAGATCCCCTAAAGGTATAAAACCTGTCAAATGAGAATTCATGAGGATTCTCGCTGGTGCACTCTGCGTTCAGGCTGTCAGAGCTGATATAGCCTGAATAGAGTTTTGATGTTGCTGCCGCCAGCTGATAGACGATGCCCTTGTCAGGAAAGTGCTTGGTATTCAGGGTATTCGCCTGGTAATCGAATGACTCTGATATATAATTGTACCTCAGTCTTGTCATGCCGCACGCAGTCGGATATTCGGGTGCGAGATACATGTTTTCAATTCCAGCCGATATGTTCATCATGTTATTCAGTCCGATCCTTTTATTGATGACGAGCATGTTGTAAAAGTTGGTGCTGGTCACTGCCCCGCTGACTCCTCTGATCTCGAGTGACGGGTACATTGAATTGTCTCCCGTAAGATTGACTGACAGACCGAACTTCTGGTTCCTGCCAACGAACTGTATGACATTGAGGTTATACCGGAAGTATTCTGCAATATATGCATCAGCACTGATCACCGATCTCCTGGTAATGAGATTCCTTGATGTGAATCCTATAATGAGCCCGGCTTTAAGTGCATTGTCATAATGTACTGATCCGTAAAGCATTGTCTGGGGCCTCTCAACACAGTCTAACACAAGTATAAGGGAGTCATTCCGTGGAACGACACGGTATCTTATCTTTTCGAACCACGCTTTCCCGTAGAGCAGTTCGATCCCTTCCCTGAGCTGCTCCTGATCAACCTTCTGCCGCGGCTCAATATCCAGAACACCTGTTATCTGGGCGGCATCAGTGATCTTGTTACCTGTAACCTCGATCCTGTCAAAAGTATGGTATTGCCTGTCAAGTATATTCTCAATGGGCTTCTGCGGTGCAATCCTGTTCAGCGAGTCAGCCAGTCTTCTGAATTCATCCCTGTAAACCAGGGCAGCCTTGTAGCCACGCTGTATTATCGTGTCAGGGTTATTGAACTCCATCGACGGCAGATCCTTTACCGCCGGTTCAATCAGGAAGTCAATCTTTTCTTTCTCATTGTTGAAGTCCCAGTATGCGTGCATGAATCCTATCTGCTTTATAATGCCTGTGGCTGTCTGGAGCTCTTCCTGGTTTTTGAGGTGAAAGCCGGTATATGATCCTATTATAATATCAGCGCCCATCTCTTTCAACTCGCTTACGGCGATATTCCTGAGAAGCCCGCCGTCAACCAGCAGGGCTGAGTCAATCTCTACCGGAGTGAAGACAGTCGGAATAGCCATGCTTGCCCTCATGGCATCTGCAAGGTATCCGCTCTTAAGCTCCCGTTTTGTGACGGTAACAATATCCACTGCCATACATGAAAAGGGTATAGGGAGCCTGGAAAAATCGTTTATGTCAGCCGCAGGCCATGCATAATAGTTTAACATGTTCTCAATCTGCTGTCCGTTCATTATTCCAGATGGCAGTAAGACTTTCGTTGATTTAATCGGGAGAGACATGATACTGTTGTAGAAACGTTTCTTCTCCTCGAAGATTATCTTGTTCTCGGGGATCCTGTTATTCATGATTAGATTCATGTCCATGTCATGGAGAATCCCTATAATGCTGTCTGTTGAGTATCCCAATGAATACATTCCTCCGACAATGCTTCCCATGCTGACGCCGGTGATATAGTCAGGTCTCAGCCCGGCTTCCTCCATCACCTTCAGAACGCCTATATGGGCTAACCCGTGGGCGGCTCCTCCGCTGAGGGCAAGGCCTACAGATGGTCTGGCAGTCTCTTCCTGTGCTTCAGCAGGGGAGGGAAGGAGAAATATCATCATCAGCAAACATGCTGCATAAAATGCCGTTCCGGTGTTGGGAAAATAATATTGCGGAGGCGCCTTTTTCATATAGGTATTGTGATTGTGATACCTGATTTCTGGCACTTATTATAGCAAGTTAGGTATAATATGTAAATTGGCAGAGTGAAAATCAGGGAAAATATTTTGCAAAACTGGCTTCCGACTTCACAGAAGGAGGTTGAGGCTCTGGGATGGGATTCTCCTGATGTGATCCTCTTCACCGGCGATGCATACATTGATCATCCCTCCTTCGGTGCTGCCGTAATAGCGCGGGTACTGGAGTCAGAGGGTCTGCGCGTGGCGGTGGTGCCTCAGCCCAACTGGCGCGATGATCTGCGCGACTTCCGCAAGCTGGGTGCCCCGAGGCTCTTCTTCGGTGTCACCGCCGGCAATATGGACTCGATGGTCAATCACTACACCGCCACGCGCCGGCTGCGCTCCGACGATGCATACTCGCCCGGCGGAGCGGCAGGTTTCCGCCCTGACTACCCGACGACAGTATACACACGGGCATTGAAAAAGCTCTTTCCTGACGTTCCGGTGGTCATCGGAGGTATTGAGGCATCGATGAGGAGGCTGATGCACTACGATTACTGGAGCGACACGCTCGAACCGTCAATACTTGTCAGCTCCGGAGCAGACATGCTCGTCTACGGCATGGCCGAGAAGGCTGTGAGGGAGCTTGCAGGAAGAATGAGGAGAGGGGAGAGGCTGGATTCAATAAGCGACCTGCCACAGACAGTGATCCTCAGGCCTTCATCAGCGCCTCCGGCGCCGTTACCCGGTTTCAGGGACAAACTACTGCACTCGTGCAGTGAGGCGAAGTCTTCACGCAAAGCCTATGCAGAAAATTTTGTCCTCTTTGAAAAGACAAGCAACAGCCGGAGGCCCGTGAGGCTCATCGAGCCCTGCGGCGACACTCTTGTGGTGGTTAACCCGCCTTATCCTGTGGCCTCTGAGGCTGAGGCTGAGGCTGAGGCAGATGCTATATATGACCTGCCATTCAACTATGCGCCGCACCCCCGTTATTCAAAGAAGGGTCCAATACCTGCCTGGGAGATGATCAGATTCTCGGTGAACATACACCGGGGATGTTTCGGGGGATGCAGTTTCTGCGCCATCGCGGCGCATCAGGGCAAGTTCGTCAGCAGCCGCTCCGAGGCCTCCGTACTGAGGGAGGTGGAGCGGATAGGGAGGATGGAAGGGTTTAAAGGCTATCTCAGCGACCTGGGAGGGCCGTCGGCAAACATGTACCGCATGGCAGGCAGGGACAGGGAGCGATGTGAGAAATGCGCGAGGCCGTCATGCATATGGCCATCGGTGTGCGATAACCTGGACACTTCGCATCGTGATCTGACAGCACTGTATCAGAAAGTAAATTCACTGCCCTATATTAAAAAGGCATTTGTCAGCAGCGGAGTGAGGTATGACCTGCTGTTCAGGGAGTACAATCCGTCAGCCGGGAAGGCAGAGGAGCGCTATCTGCACGAACTGGTAGTGAACCACACCAGTGGCAGGCTGAAGGTAGCCCCTGAACATACTGACGACGAGGTTCTCTGGCTCATGCGCAAGAGCCCGTTCAGACACTTCAGGAAGCTGCTGGAAAAGTTCCGGTCTATCGTACTGGCGGCCGGGCTCAAATATGAGCTCATACCCTATTTTATCTCCGCCCATCCGGGTACGACTGATCAGAAGATGGCGGGCCTGGCTCGTGAGCTTAAGGAGCTGGGGATGCATCCGGAGCAGGTGCAGGATTTTACCCCCACACCCATGACCCTGGCTACCGCAATGTACTATCTTGGCTTTGATCCGTATACCGGCAAAAAAGTCTATGTCGCCCGTGACCTGGCAGAGAAGAGGAGGCAGAAGGAGTACTTTTTTAAGTCGAAAGGAATAAGTCCAAAGTCGAAAGTCCAAAGTCGAAAGTCGAATTAGCTATCATCACTCAAAATCCTTTACGGACTTTACGGACTTTATGGACTTTATGGACTTTACGGACTTTACGGACTTTTCTCCCTATTCGTATTCCTTCAGTATAGCCCTGACATCATCAGGAGCTACCCTGCCGTAGGTCTTGTCACCGACGAGGACCACCGGTGCCAGGCCGCATGCTGTCAGGTGTCGTGTCCCCGACCTGTATCGCCAGTTCCTTCCTGAACTCGTCTAGAACCTTTTCGGCGCCACGTACGTAACATGCTGTACCCATGCAGATACTTATCGGGTGTCTGCCCCTGGGCTTCATCGTGAAGAATGAGTAGAAAGTGACAACCCCGTACACCTTTGCGGCAGAGACATTCAGTTCAGAGGCGACGACCTCCTGTACCTCGGCAGGAAGATATCCGAAATGCTCCTGGCATTTATGAAGCACGTTTATCAGCTCAAGGGGCTCATTACTGAATGAATCACATATCTCAGTGATCTTATCAACATCCTCTTTTCTTAGTTCTATCTTTATACTTGACATCTCTTTGAATTTTAGATAGTTAAATTTCCTTTTCTCACTTTTTGATGATGATCTTCGCCTTCCTGTCAAAGTAATGTGTATGGAGGAGGTGATGGGCCTTCTCACTGTTGGGCTCACCGAGGAACTCCTTGTAGAGCTGAAGGATATAGGGGTTCTCATGCGACACCCTTATGGGTTTGTTCTTATCCTCTTCATAGATTGCCTTTGCTCTGGCCTTCAGTATTGAAGAGTCGCCATGATGCAGAGGCTGTCCGCCGCCGCCGATGCATCCGCCCGGGCAGGCCATGACCTCTATGGCGTGGAATTTTGATCTTCCGGCTTTGACCTCGTCGAGCAGCTTGCGCGCATTGCCCAGTCCGTGTGCAATACCGATGCTGAGCGGGAAACCGTTAAAATCGATTGTTGCCTGTCTGACACCTTCCATGCCTCTCAGTTCTGTAAAGTCGAGCCGGCTCAGTTTCTTTCCGGTATAAATTTCAAATGCAGTACGCACGGCTGCCTCTATGACACCGCCCGTGTTGCCGAAGATGACTGCTGCACCTGATGATTCTCCGAGAGGCCTGTCAAAGTCCATGTCAGGCAGGTCGTTAAAGTCAATGTTAGCCTGTTTGATGAAAGCTGCCAGTTCACGTGTCGATATTGAAAAATCAACATCAGGGTTGCCGTCAACGGCAAACTCAGGTCTCTGACTCTCATATTTCTTGGCCAGGCAGGGCATGATTGACACCACGACCATATCCTGACGTTTTACACTGATCTTATCTGCAAAGTATGTCTTCGCTATTGCGCCGAACATCTGCTGTGGCGATTTGGCTGTTGAGGGGACGTCTTTCAGTTCAGGGTAGTTGTGCTCAAAGAAGTTGACCCATCCGGGGCAGCATGAGGTAAGGATAGGGATATTGGCATCCGGTTCACCCTTGAGATGCTTACCCAGCCTGGTTAACAGCTCTGTTCCCTCTTCCATGATTGTGAGGTCAGCTGCGAAGTCGGTATCGAAGACATAGTCAAAGCCGAGAGCTTTCAGTGCAGCGACGAGTTTTCCTGTGACGAGGGTGCCGGGTTTCATTCCGAACTCTTCGCCGAGGGCAGCGCGCACCGCAGGTGCTGTCTGCACCACCACAGTCTTTGACGGGTCGACGAGCGCTCTCAGTACGTCGCGCGTATGGTCAACCTCTGTCAGTGCGCCTGTCGGGCACACAGCCACGCACTGCCCGCAATAGGTACACGGCGAGTATTCGAGGTTCTGCTCGAATGCCGGGGCCACAACGGCCATGAAGCCCCTGTTAACGGCTGACAGTGCTCCCACGGTCTGTACTTCGTTGCACATCATCTCGCACCTGCGGCACATGATGCACTTGTCAAGCTCCCTGATTATCGAGGGAGAGGTGTCCTTCCGGTAGGTAGACATCTCGGCAATCTCATGCCCGGGGATCTCCCTTATTCCAAGCCTGTTAGCCATATCCTGCAGGTCACAGTGACCTGACTTGGGGCATATCAGGCAGTCCTTGGGATGATCTGAGAGGATGAACTCCATTACCGTCCTGCGCGCATTAAGCACCCTCGCGTTATGCGTCTTTATGGTCATTCCCTCTTCGCACTTCGTTATACAGGCAGGAGCGAGGTTGCGTCGTCCCTGTACCTCGACCACACATATACGGCATCCTCCGGGTTTGTTCTCGATGTTGAGATCGTGAAGCTCCATATGGCAGAGAGTGGGTATCTCCACCCCCAGACGGTGTGCCGCCTTGAGGAGGGTCGTTCCCTTGTTCACTTCTATCTGCTTATTGTCTATTGTAAGTTTTACTGTTTCCATCTTCAGTCTCCCTGTCATTTAGTTGATAAGCACGGCGGCGAATTTGCACTTCTCAAAGCAGGCGCCGCACTTGATACATTTATCCTGGTCAATGAAATGAACCTCTTTGCGTTCACCGCTGATGGCGTTGACCGGACAGGCTCTTGCACAGGCAGTGCAGCCCACACATTTGTCATATATGATAGTGTAACGCATCAGGTCACGGCACTGCCCTGAGGGGCACTTCTTCTCTGACACGTGAGCCACATACTCATCCATGAAGTTGGCAAGCGTAGAAAGGACGGGATTGGGAGAGCTCTGCCCCAGTCCGCACAGTGAGGTGTCCTTGATGACCAGGCTCATGTTCCTCAGCCTTTCAAGGTCTGCCATTGTTCCGTTGCCCTTGGTGATGTGTGTAAGAAGCTCATGCAGCCTCTTGTTTCCTATCCGGCAGGGCGAACATTTACCGCATGACTCTTCTACCGTGAACTCGAGGAAAAACTTTGCTACGGAGACCATGCAGTCATCCTCATCCATCACTATCATACCACCTGAGCCCATCATTGAACCGGCAGCAATCAGGTTGTCGAAGTCTATGGCTATGTCAAGATGTTTTTCGGTAAGACATCCTCCGGATGGTCCTCCTGTCTGCACTGCCTTGAATTTTCTTCCGTTTTTTATTCCACCGCCGATCTCAAAGATCACTTCACGCAGAGTCGTACCCATAGGCACCTCGATAAGACCCACGTTATTTATTTTGCCTGCGAGTGCGAATACCTTTGTACCTTTTGATTTCTCCGTACCGATGGATGAGAACCATCCGGCACCTTTGTTGATAATGACCGGCACGCTTGCCAGGGTCTCCACGTTATTCACGTTGGTAGGTTTGCCCAGGAAGCCGCTCTCTGCCGGGAACGGCGGTTTGTTAGTCGGTTCGCCTCTTTCGCCCTCCATGGAATGGATCAGAGCCGTCTCCTCACCGCAGACGAATGCGCCGGCACCGTATCTCATCTCAATATCGAACATGAAGTTGGTGCCGAGTATCTGTTCTCCAAGCAGACCGTAATCGCGTGCCTGTTTTATCGCCGTCTTGAGGCGCTGAATGGCAAGCGGATATTCGGCACGTATATATATCAGTCCTTGCGTTGCGCCGATAGCATAGCCGCAGATAGCCATTGCTTCAAGGACGGAGTGGGGGTCACCCTCAAGCACTGATCTGTCCATGAATGCTCCCGGGTCACCCTCGTCAGCATTGCATACCACATATTTCTGGTCTGCCTTGTTTCGTGAGGCGATCTCCCACTTAAGTCCGGTTGGGAACCCGCCGCCGCCGCGGCCGCGGAGGCCTGACAGCTTGATCTGCTCAACCACCTGTGCCGGGCTCATCTCGGTGAGACACCTGCCCAGTGCGGCATAACCGTCGCGTGCAATGTACTCATCTATATCCTCAGGGTTGATGAAGCCGCAGTTTCGCAGTGCAATCCGTATCTGCTTACGGTGAAAACCGTTGTGTTTCGGGTCGCTGACAGGTTCCTTACCGGCAGTCCCGGCATAAAGGAGTCTCTGTACCCGCCTCCCTTTTATCACGTGCTCCGCAACAATGACAGGGGCGTCTTCGGGTTTTACCCCGACATAAAACGCGTTGTCAGGCATGACCCTGACAACAGGGCCTTTGCCGCACAGGCCGAAACAGCCGGTCATGATGACCTGTACCTCTGCCTGCAGCCCTTTTTCTTCGATCTCTCTCCTGAGGCTCTCAGCGATGAGATCGCTCTCTGATGAGCGGCAGGTTGATCCACCGCATACAAGAAGATGCATTCTGAACTTTGCCATTACTCTTTTCCTCCCTGACAGTTAATCAATCGTTTCATAATTGACGGGGATAATTCCCTCAACCAGCTCGCCGTTCTTGATGTACTTCTCAATGATCTCATCGGCTCTTTTCAGGTCGACAAAGCCATATACCACCGGCTCGGTGCCGGGCAGCTGTACCTCCACGGTAGGCTCGGCGTAGCAATAGCTCATGCAGCCTGTCGGGGTCACTATGGCTCCAATGCCTCTCTTGTCAAGCTCATCGGCAAAAAAGTCCATGATCGTCCTGGCACCGGCAGCCATGCCACAGGTAGCCATTGCAACCCTGACCTGCACGAGCCCTTCAGGACTGTCGCTTTTTGCCCGAAGCCCGATCCTGTGCCTCGACTCTTCCCGGATCTTAGTTAAATCGGCAAGTGAATTAAGTTTTCCCATGATCGTATTATAACTGATTATTAGTTGTTTCCTTATAACAATTCGTCCGCAAACTTATTCTTCTTAAATTATTTAAATCCTAATTTTTATCATGCCGGTTGCTGAGATATATTCTGTAAGAATAGCAGGGCAAAACGGCAGAAATCCGGTGCAAATATATTAAATATTGTTAAAACAATAACAGTGTTAATAAAATAACATAATATACATCTTCAATATTAGGGAGGTGTATGACTATTTATATTAATTAACTGTTTATCTTGCTTTTGCAAATTCAGACATACTCTTCCAGGCAGGCCTGACGTCACCGGTTGCGATGCGCCATGCAACCTCAAAGGTAGCAACAGCATCCTCAGCGATGCCCTCAAAGTTCATCTCAGGATAGTAATTGTCAGCCGGCTTGTGATACATTGTTGTCAGGTATTCCTTTTCCCGTGCAGCAGCCCATTCTTTCCCGTTTTCCCTGCTGTCGCAGTTGCCCCTGGCAAAGAGTGAGGGGACACCGATGCGTGCGAAGGGAAAGTGATCTGACCTGAAATACATGCCTGTCTCCGGCGCAGGGTCAGGAAGGATATACCGGTCCTGTTTCTCAACAACCGAGGCCAGCATATCATCGAGGTCAGACTGTCCGTAGCCGGTCACCATGATATCTTTCATCCTGCCGATCGCAAGCATCATGTCATTGTTAAAGCATGCTATCATGTTTTCGGGCGCGACAGGCGGGTTGGCCGTAAAATAGTATGATCCCAGCAGACCCTGTTCCTCGGCAGTGGGGAAGAGTAATATCACTGACCTTGCCGGCCTCTTGCCGAGGGATGCAAATGCCTCGCCGATCTCAAACGCCCATGCCATGGTTGTTCCGTTATCAACCGCTCCGTTGTATATTGAGTCACCGTTCTCCTTTTCCCCGATACCGAAGTGATCCCAGTGACCGGTTACAACGACACATTCCTCCGGTCTGCTGCTCCCCCGAAGGATGCCTGCAACGTTGACAGAGGTGTTGCTTGTATGTGTATTCGCAAGCCGGGCGGTTATGCCGGCCTTCATTTCAAACCCTTTGAACTCCCTTGAGCAGGCCTCCGTGCGGAGTTTTCCGACATCATAGCCGAGCATCCCGAACAGCCTTTCGGCAGCAGAAGCGTGAAGCCATCCTGTCATCCCGCAGGGTGGTATATCACCCTCCTTCTGTTCCATGTAAAGACTCGATGTGATAGAGCTCTTGCGCGGTATTGAATAGTCATACCCGGCACCAAGGGTCTCGTGTACTATCAGTATCGCCTTTGCTCCCTGGCGGGCAGCCTCTTCATATTTGTAAGTCCACCGCCCGTACCACGTCATTGATCTTCCCCTGAAGAGTGAGGTGTCACCGGAGTATAAGCCGGGGTCATTGACAAGTACCACGGCACATTTGTCCTTCACATCGACGTTGCGGTAGTCGTCCCATCCATACTCCGGGGCGACGATGCCGAAGCCGCAGAATACCATTGGGAGTGCCTTCAGGTCAACGACCTGGTTCATTGACGGTGACTCTATTGCAATGTCATCGGGGGCAGTGAGTATGAGTGATCCGTTTCCTGTCTCAATAGTCACCGGTCCTGTCACCACAGTCGATATCTCAAC
This sequence comes from Bacteroidales bacterium, assembly GCA_025455535.1. Taxonomy (GTDB): domain Bacteria; phylum Bacteroidota; class Bacteroidia; order Bacteroidales; family VadinHA17; genus SR-FBR-E99. Next base: position 12,255 of record JALOMM010000099.1, read on the forward strand.
CATCGGAACACTCTGGAACCAGCTGTCACCGAACAGAGGTTCGAAGCCAATTTCCCCAAGCTCCTCCGCCAGGTAGTTGACAGTTATTGTCTCTCCCTCCGTGAACGGCTTGCGTCCCATGAAGCTGTCAGAGC
>JALOMM010000100.1 GCA_025455535.1 Bacteroidales bacterium
ATCTTCGATCCGGGATCGAGGGCACCGCTGCGGCTGATTATGATTTTTAGCGGGTTTTTTCCTCTCCAGAGGCGTACATCAAGTGCCGGGTTATCAGCCCTCACCGTTCCGCCTCCTGCAAGGATTGCATCCTCCGCTGCCCTCCACCGATGTACCAGTACCCTCTCTGTCATTCCCGTTATCCAGTGAGGCTCTGCCGCATCGCCGGGCAACCTGTTGAAGTCAATGTATCCGTCTGCGCTCCGCGCCCATTTCAGTATGACCCAGGGGCGGTGCTTCTCATGCCAGGCAAAGAACCTCCTGTTAACCCACCGGCATTCATCCCCGGCCACCCCTGACACGACCTCAATCCCTGCCTCCGTCATCTTCCTGATCCCCGCTCCAGCAACTTTGGGGCTTGTGTCGATGGCGCCAACCACGACACGCTTTATGCCGCTCCTGATTATCAGGTCAGTGCACGGAGGTGTTCGTCCCTGATGCGAACAGGGTTCAAGACTGGCATAAAGCGTCGAATGCGGCAGCAGGCTCTTGTCGGCAACGGAGTTTATTGCATGCACCTCCGCATGAGGGGTGCCAGCCCTGAGATGGTATCCCTCGCCTGTTATCCTGCCGTTATGCACGATGACCGAGCCGACGAGCGGATTGGGTGACGTATTGCCTTCCGCCCTGACCGCAAGGTCAAGACAGCGCCTCATATAGAAAAGGTCATCAGGATGAGCCATGGGTTCAATTTCCTATCTTTGAATCATGGCCGAAAAGTTACAAACAATAACCGAATTACGCCGACATGTGGCGCACCTCCTGTCAGCCCTGTGGCAACAACCTGAAGCAGAGGCCATGGCGTCGGTTATAATAGGCGAATACACAGGCATGGGCAGCGCGCGGCAGCCCTGAGACAGTCCGCATGGTTTTGTCAGCAGCCGGAAGGGCAGCAGAGGGCGAGCCGCTGCAGTATATCTTCGGCTACACCATGTTCCTCGGCCATCGTTTGGAGGTCGGGCCCGGAGTGCTGATACCAAGGCCCGAGACTGAGGAGCTTACCTCCCTCATCATCAGTGAGAAAAAAGGTTTCAAGGGGGTAGCCACCGACATCTGCACCGGGTCAGGCTGCATAGCCATTGCCCTCTCACTGGCATTTCCGGAGGCGACGGTGTACGGGGCAGACAACTCGCAAAAGGCCCTCCGGACAGCTGACCGCAATGTCATCTTAAACAGAGCCGGTGTGCGTCTCATTCCGTTTGACATCCTTTCTCAGCCTGCCGGAGCAATAGAGCAAAGCAACCTGATCGTCAGCAACCCTCCCTACGTGACAGAGAGTGAGAAAAGAATGATGCATGTCAATGTGACTGATCATGAGCCTCACGAGGCACTCTTCGTTCCTGACGATGACCCGTTGCTCTTTTACAGGCACCTTGTGAAGACAGCTGACGAACGCCTTGCCACTGACGGAAGCATCTATCTTGAGGCCAATGAGGCCTTTGCTGAAGAGGCAGCCAGGCTGTTCAACCCTTCCCGCTACCGTGAGATAAAAGTCATGACAGATTTCAGAGGAAAACAGCGATTCATCAAAGCAGTTAAAAATGGATGAGGCAAAAGAGAAGAAGGAGCTTTTGCAGAGGGCTCAGCAGCTATGCTCAGGAAGGGAGTATTGCGTCAGCGATATAAACTCATTGCTTGGCAGGTGGGGGGCAACGGACGAAGAGACTAAAGCTGAGGTCATAACCAGGCTCAAAGAAGAGCGATTCATTGATGAAGCACGATATTGCAGTGCTTTTGCCCGTGATCACTTCAGGTACAACCAGTGGGGAAGGGTGAAGATAAGCATGATGCTGAAAGCCAAGAAGATATCAGAGGCTGACATATCAGCAGGGCTGGAAGCCATTGACATGGATGAATACCTTGATCTCCTCAGGAAAATAATCGTGACACAACAGAAAAAGATAAAGGCAAAGAACAGGTTTGACCTGAAGGGAAAGCTTCTCAGGCATGCACTGGGAAAGGGATTTGAGAGTCATCTTGTCTATGATGCCATTAACTCGCTCTTCAGAGACTGAAACTCAGAATAGCATCAGCCACAATGACCTGAGGAAGGGGTAGAAGGCAGCCAGGGCCATTACTGCCGAGATTATGCTGTCTGCAATTACTGTCTTCTTCAGCCTGTCAGCGGTCAACAGGCTTCTCACCCCCAGTGCGGCCCGCATGATCAGCTGAACGGAAAAAAAGAGAAAGACCCTCAGTGAGGCGCTGTTCCATTGCATGGCCTCGTCTATCCTCCCCCTGACGATGAGTGAGAAGGCGTGTGACAGTCCGCACGAGGGGCATGGCTCCCCTGTAATTTTCTCATGAATGCACGGAACAGGATACCTGTTCTCATCAGGCGAATAAAAGCCGGAGTAACCCATTATTATCAGGATCACTCCGGCAAGTATGGCATTGACAGTAAAGTATGCCCTCTGGTCGGCAGACCGTTTCACCTGGCAGTTTGCTTTACTTCTCAGGCTCCGCCGGCTTGACAGTATCTACTGTCCCTTCAAGCTCATCAAGCTTGTTCTCAAGCTCGTTCTTGCGTGTCGTCGCCTTTATCTCAACCGTCTCCTCACCGCTGTCGACACGTATTGTTACTTCATTGTCTCCGAACTCCTTCTCGATGTCTGATGTGACATCCTTGATCACCTTTTCAATCTCACTTGCCCAGTTGTCTGAATGGTTGGCCACTTTGCCTATGACAACTATCTGTGACACAGAGATCATAAGGGCGATTACCGCCACCGCCAGTCCGCCGATCAGGACTCCCTGGTTGTTCCTGGTACGTGAGAGGCCGACAATTGCCAATACCAGAGCAATCACTGCCGGCAGGATGGCTATAACACCCACACATGGCACTACTGCCAGAAGGAAAGCTATTATGGCTGTCACGAGGGCTCCCACACCCAGACCCGTTCCCTGTTTGTCTTTTTCTTCTTCCATTGGTTCAAGTATTAAGTAATCATTCTTTTCTCTTGAGGATATCTCTGGTATCCTGTTCTAAAGACGTGACGGGAACTTCAATGATGCGTCCCGTCTCTATTTTATTTTCATAAAATATGAAAGTGGGCACTCTTTCAATTCCCATTGCAGGATAATCACCAAGTGGTGCCACCTTATTGATATCGACCCCTATGAATCTGATCCTTTCTTCGGGGAACCCCCATTCGGTCACAAGTTTCATGAATCTGGGCACCTCCCTGCGGCTGTCAGGGCACCACGTTCCAAGTACAATCGTTATTGCAAGGTCATCTGTTGCGATTGCCTTCAGTTCTTCAATTATATCTGTATCAGGCACATAGTCGGTGCTGTTATACTCTTTTTCATACCATGTCATATGCGGTTCACGGTCCCTTATCTGCCCAAGGGTCATGTCTCCAAGGAGCCATGTGGTGGCATCACGGAAGTCCCATACATGGTCCGATGCTTCGCCAGGCAATGAGGGCGCTGGCTGGATCACCTCACCGGCAGCCGGTGCATTTGCGGTCATCTGATCCTCCTGCGACAATCCCTTCTTTGAACTTTTACATCCTGTAAGTAACACAAGAACAATAAATAAGAGTGCAATTTTTTCCATATGGCCCAGGCATTAACAATGCAAGATAATCAAAATTGAAAAACGGCTGTCAAAATTCTCCTGCAGCCGTTCTCATGATCAGTCTCTTTCGCTTTCAGACTGTCTGAAGCAATATTGTAAGTATCTGTTTTGCTGCTTTTGATACAGATGTTCCGGGTCCGAATATAGCCGCCACCCCTGAGTCATAAAGGAACTGGTAGTCCTGCGCAGGGATCACTCCTCCGGCGATGACAAGTATGTCATCACGTCCCAGTTTCTTCAGCTCGGCGATCACCTGCGGGATGAGTGTCTTATGTCCGGCGGCGAGGCTGGAGACCCCGAGCAGGTGGACATCATTCTCCACGGCCTGTCTGGCTGCCTCTGCCGGAGTCTGGAACAGCGGTCCGATATCTACATCGAAGCCTATGTCGGCATATCCTGTTGACACGACTTTAGCACCTCTGTCATGACCGTCCTGCCCCATCTTGGCAATCATGATACGCGGCTGTCGACCTGCCCTGGATGCAAACTCCGCAGCCAGTGTCCTGGCCTCCTCAAAATCTGAGTCAGACTTGTACTCTGATGAATATACTCCTGAAATGGTTCTTATCACGGCTTTGTACCTCCCTGCTATTTTTTCGCATGCATATGATATCTCTCCCAGCGTTGCTCTCTTCGAGGCAGCATCAACAGCCAGTTCAAGGAGGTTACCCTCTCCCGTCTCCGCTGCCCTGGTGATGGCATCGAGCGCCTTACGGCACTCATCCTCATTACGTGAAGCTCTGAGCTGTGCCAGTCTCTTTAACTGTGACTCGCGTACGGCAGTGTTGTCAACCTCCAGTATCTCAAGTGGCTCCTCCACCTCAAGACGGTATTTATTGGTCCCCACAATCGTCTGTGCCCCTGAGTCGATCCTGGCCTGTGCCCTCGCTGCCGCCTCCTCGATCCTCATCTTGGGCACCCCTGACTCTATGGCCTTTGCCATGCCGCCAAGGCTCTCGACCTCCTGTATCAGCTCCCAGGCGCGGTGTGCTATCTCGTCAGTGAGTTTCTCGACATAATATGATCCTGCCCACGGGTCAACAGCCCTGCATATGTTAGTCTCCTCCTGGAGATATATCTGTGTGTTGCGCGCTATCCTGGCCGAGAAATCGGTAGGAAGGGCAATGGCTTCGTCAAGGGCGTTTGTATGAAGGCTCTGTGTGTGTCCCAGTGCAGCAGCCATCGCCTCGATGCACGTACGGCCCACGTTATTGAACGGGTCCTGCTCGGTGAGGCTCCATCCCGATGTCTGTGTGTGGGTGCGCAGTGCCAGTGACTTCGGGTTTTTTGGATTGAAGTCGCTGACGATCTTTGCCCATAACATTCGCGCCGCCCTCATCTTTGCTATCTCCATGAAGAAGTTCATCCCTGAGGCCCAGAAGAATGAGAGGCGCGGGGCAAAGTCATCGACACTGAGCCCTGTATTGACACCCGTGCGAAGGTACTCAAGACCGTCTGCAAGGGTATAGGCAAGCTCAATGTCAGCCGTCGCGCCGGCCTCCTGCATGTGGTAACCAGAGATGGATATCGAATTGAATTTCGGCATCTTCTCAGAGGTGTATCTGAAAATGTCGGCTATTATGCGCATCGAAAATGCCGGAGGATAGATGTATGTGTTGCGCACCATAAACTCCTTCAGGATGTCATTCTGAATGGTCCCCTGCATCTCCTCGAGCTTTGCCCCCTGTTCAAGACCGGCAACGATGTAAAATGCCATCACAGGCAGTACGGCACCGTTCATCGTCATCGAGACAGACATCCTGTCAAGAGGTATCTGATCAAACAGTATCTTCATGTCGAGGACAGAGTCAACGGCAACGCCGGCCTTCCCTACATCACCGACAACACGCTCATGATCAGAGTCATATCCGCGGTGCGTGGCTAGATCGAATGCCACCGAAAGACCTTTCTGGCCCGAGGCAAGATTACGCCGGTAGAATGCATTCGACTCCTCTGCCGTCGAGAACCCGGCATACTGCCTGACAGTCCATGGCATCATGGCATACATACCTGAATACGGACCGCGGAGAAACGGAGGCAACCCGGCAGCATAGCCGAGGTGTTCCATCTCCCTCATGTCTTCGCTCGTATAAACACTCTTCACCCTGATGCGCTCGCCCGTCTCCCAGACAGGGATAATGCCATTATCTTTCTCCCACTTCCGGATGTTCCCGGAGGGTGAGGAAACCTTTTCAAGGTCATGCATTGAATATCGTGGTCTCTTGCTCATCTCCGGTCAGTTTATTCCCAGTAATTTGTTGAACATCCTCAGAGTCTCCAGAACGTTTGACTTCACGCTGATGAAATGCTCCAGCCCCTCAGCCTTAAGGGTATCCATGCAGGGCGGATTACCGGCAACAACGACTATTGCCCTTCCTGCAGCGAGAGTGAAGATGTCATGTGCCACTATCGCATAGTCATCATCCGAGCTGCAGATGACGATGATATCAGCTTTTGCCTCGAGGGCAGCCTTCACCCCCTCAGCGGCGGTACCGAAGCCGTTGTTGTCTCTCACCTCGTACCCTGCACATGCAAAGAAATTTGAAGAGAACTGTGCTCTTGCCCTGCGCATCGCCAGGTTCCCGATCGTAAGCATGAAGGCAAGCGGCCTGCGTCCTGAGCCCTCTGTTGCCATCCTGAGCTTTTCAAACTCCTCCGCCCCTCTCGAAGGGATGATCCTCTCTACCTCGGCCCCTTCAGATGACCCTTCCTGCCGGAAGAGCCTGTCACTGTCAGCCTTCGCAGGCTTCTGTTCCCTGAAGTTGGGATACTGGTTTGTACCGAGGAGTGTCTCACGTCTTTTCTCCAGGTCGCCCTTCCTCGAAACTGATATTGAATTAATCTTTTTCTGGATAACGCCTCTTCGTACGGCTTCAAGGAAGCCTCCCCCGTTTTCCGTTTCGATGAAGAGCTTCCACGCCTCGTGAGCTATCTCTGCGGTTAGCTTCTCGAGGTAATATGATCCGGCGCCGGGATCTGCTACCATCCCCAGGTGTGACTCCTCCATCAGGAGAAGCTGCTGGTTGCGGGCTATGCGCTCAGAAAAGTCATCAGGATCCCTGAAGATGATGTCGAACGGTTCAACGGTTATCGAGTCAGCCCCTCCGAAAGCGGCAGACATAGCCTCTGTCTGCGTGCGGAGCATATTGACATAAGGGTCATAGAGAGTCTTGTTCCACCTGCCGGTGACAGAATGGATGTGCATCAGAGTATTTGCCTCCGACCTTGGCCCGTATCCCTTTACCACCAGTGCCCAGAGCATTCTGGCGGCGCGCAGCTTTGCTATCTCAGGGAAGAAGTCAGGGCCGATGCCAAAGGTGAACCGTATCTGCGAAGCTGCCATGTCAGGCTGTATGCCCCTGGCAGTGAGTGAGGCCATGTATT
>JALOMM010000101.1 GCA_025455535.1 Bacteroidales bacterium
GTGCGTTTCAGCTTTATCCCTGACTGGGCGAGTGCCTTTGCAGCTGCCATGATGTCTGCTATACCGCTTGCGTTGTCATAGCCCCCCGCAACCAGTAACCCCCCGGCGTTGCCAACCGCGTCGAGATGGCCTCCTATGATGATGACCTCCTCCTTCAGCTTCGGATCTGTTCCCTCGATCATGCCAATGACATTGCAGGTCTTTCCTTCCGGATGGCGGGTGGTGTTGGCCTTCAGGGTCATGACCTTACCTGTTGCGAAGGAGGCAGGTTTGAATGACTTGTCAATCTGGGCGACGATGGCTGCGTTGTCTTTCCCGAGGCCGGCGAAAATATCCTGCAGGGGCACGGGCCCAATGCCGCAGACAATCATATTCTCTATGTATGAGATATTCGGGTTGGCGCTGTTGCCGTCTATATAGAGCATTCCTGCGGCACCGTGCCGGGCAGCATTTTCGACCTTGTACTGGTGGTAGCAGTAGTTCACCCACTTAGCGTACTCGGGGTTACGTACATCCTTGTACGGTACGTCACGGTTCATCAGAACGATCTTCCCTTTCACATCGATGTCCCTGTAATCGTCATAGTTAAGTTCCGGTGCCGTGACGCCGTAACCGACAAATACCACCTCAGCGGTGACGGTGCCGTTGCCGGAATTCATTCCCGGATAGTACTCATCAGGGGCTACGTAGTTCTTCAGTATCACCGAGCCATCCTTCTGCGGAAGATGAAGCTGGAGCATTCCGATGTCATTCACGACAGTGTAGGGGTGATCAAACCACTGAAAGAAAGATCCGTTATCTCCTGCAGGCTTCACGCCCCATTCGCGCATCATGCCTGCCACCCCTTCGGCTGATGCGTTATATTCGGGTGTGCCGGCCAGCCTTCCGTTATATTTCGGAGAGCATAGCTCGGTCATCCATCCGGCGATCTCTTCACTGCTGATTGAATGAAAGTGTTTAAGGATCAGCTGTTCATCTGCCGGCTGGGCATGGATGCCGGAAGGGAAAATGAGAGCGAGAGTGAGTGCGAAAGTGAGTGCGAGGGTGCGGATCATTGTCAACGTGCGCATATATAGGCTCAGTTTATGGTTCTTTCGACTGCAAATATATTCTTTTAAGTATACAGAGGCCTGAAATTATTATATCCTGCTTATTCGACAACTATCTCATCGATGAAGATCCATGACGGCATACCTGCCCCGCGGTGCCATTCAGGACATCTCTTCATTGACTTTGCAGTTATCCTGATTTTCGCTGCCTTCGCTTCCGGGAATTCGTATTCCATGTGAACGGGAGTAATGTCCTGGTCGAAGGAGGTGGTCTCATACGTGCCACCTGCGACTCTGTTGAACGAGACGCCGTCGGCTGATGTCTCTATTGTTATTTCTGTGGGAAGAAAGATCCAGGAGACATGGTCGCACAGAAAGTTCATGCTTATGCGGCCTGTTTCGACCGGTGCTTCAGGAGTTATCTCGATGATCATGTCTTCCCCCTCGTATCCGAGCCAACCCTGAGAGTATCCTCTGCCTCCGAAGATACCGTCAGCCAGTGATGCAGCCCCGGGCACGGAATAACGCTGGTGTATCTCAGTAAGTGATCTGAATTCCTCCGGCCTGACCTTATTTTCCTTTACTCCCATACTTACAATCCTCTTCACATGGTCGCGATACTCCTGAAGTGAATACTGATGTTCGCTGACGGCCCATACGTCTGTTTTTTCACTGTTTTGAACGACCCTGTCAAGCGCTGCCGTCATCTCTTCGCTCACACTCTTTCCCGAGGGCGTGTGATTTATGAATGAGAGTGCAGTGTCACCTGCATTAAGGGCATAGTCGAGCCATGCAAAGTCAACCGACATCCTCGCTCTCAACACCCTGGGGAGAAGCACCGTATCGTCTGCCACTGCTTCTTCGGCCATGTCCATCAGGTCATGGTATCTGGTTACCAGGTCACGTGAAAGGAAACTGCTGAAGTAGTATGAGGGGAGACCGTATATGTCAAGGCTCTGCACCTCCGCCACTGACTGAAGGCTGGCATGGGAGAGGTCGAAATATTCCCTGATATAGGGTGCCGCTTGGCCGTAGTAGGCGGTGATGAAGCGGTTTATCAGCGAGTCTCCGTCAAGAGCGGGGTCCCATAACAGCTTTGAAATATAATATTGCTTCAGTTCCGCAAGGTCTGACCATGACCTGCCGCTCCCCTGCTGGAACATCATCGGTATGCCGTGACTGTGAAACAGCTGTATGTTTGGCTGTATGGTGTGAAAATTGGGGAAGGGACAGAGGTATGTGCGAAACTGCACCACATAGTCCCACATGAAAATATTTTTTGTGAGTGCACTCCAGTCCGAGAGGTCCTTCACGAAGCCCGCGCTGCGCGGATCGTCACCCAGGGGCATGCTTCTGTTGCATTCGATGGAGCAGAACATGACATTTACATTCGGTGCCGGGACGATGTTCACGGGTGCCTGGCGGGTGAACTGGTATGCAAGGGTAGATATCTGCTTGTCAGGAAACCGGGCTGCGATCTTATTTGACATCTCGATGTAAGCCCCGGAGATGTTGCCGTACTTCTCATAGAGCTTCCGGCATCCGTCACATTCGCAGTAGTTGATGCAGTCATTCTGCGACACTGACCAGTAGACCTTGTCAGGGGACTCTTTCATCCGTTCGCCGAGATTCTCTGCAAGTATCCTTATCACTTCCGGGTTGCTGAGGCACAGCTGCCCGTCCTGTATCCTCCTGCCGTTCACCAGCGAGAAATATTCCGGATGCTTTCCGAAGTATTCAGACGGGGGCATCAGAGTCTGAAAGGTGTGAACAAACATCCCCCACTCACCGAAGGTGCTCATCTTGTTCCGGTGAACAAATTGTGCATTATCCCTGTCAGGGAAGTGAGCCACCCTGAAACTGAATGCCGGTTCATAGATCTTTTTTCCGTCAGGGATGGTTATTTTCTTTGCCCGGGGAACATGCTGCTCGCTGCCGGTGAACCAGATACAGCCGGCATGTTCTTCCAGGAGGGTATAGACGGCATGGAGATCGGCAGCTCCGTTGTTGCCGGCCAGAAGCAGGTTCCCGCCGCCGGCGCTGATGATAAACCCGTCGCGGCTGAGACTGGCGGTCTCTGCAAGAAGAGCAGTGTCAGTGATGCTCTCACGTCCGATGAAGATGGTCCTGCCGCCTTGCCCGGGGCCGCCGGCAGTGATCAGATCTTCGGAGGTTATCTGCTCAATGTATTTCTCAAGCTCCGCCGCTGCCAATAATGTCAGGCTGTCGGCATTGTCGCCCGTTACGATGGCATAGCGCTCTGACCGTTTTATCTCAAAACAGCTGTCTGAGGAGCATGATGTCAAAATCAGGAAAAGGATCATGGCCCATGTGGCTGAAGGGCTGAGGCTGCAAAGAAGTGTATCTCTTTTCATACGGGTTAGCTTTTATCCCATGCAACTTATGAAAAAGTTGAATAAGATGACTGCATTCAGTCACGATATTGCATTATTCACAAATAATGACAAATATTGTATGATAAAGTCCCTCATCATGAGCAGTGATACAATTACGAGGCATCCGAAGAGTCTTGTGACGCGCAGTTTTATCCTCCCCTTTATACTGGTTACCAGTCTCTTTTTCCTGTGGGGGCTTGCCCACAGCCTGCTTGACGTTCTTAACAAGCACTTTCAGGATATCCTCGGGATAACCAAGTCGAGGTCGGGGCTGGTGCAGGCTGCCCTCTACGGCGGATATTTCGTGATGGCCATCCCGGCAGGCCTCTTCATGAACAGGCTCGGTTACAGGAAGGGTATCATCACCGGGCTGCTTCTCTATGCCGCCGGCGCCTTCCTCTTCCTCCCTGCAACATACATTCAGACCTTTGAGTTTACCCTCTTCTGCCTTTTTATAATAGCCTGCGGACTTACCTTCCTTGAGACGGCTGCCAACCCATATTCCAGCGTCCTGGGGCCAAAGGAGACCTCAGAGCAGAGACTGACCCTGTCGCAGTCGTTTAACGGTCTGGGGTGGATCATAGGCCCGGCGCTGGGGGGTATGCTTATACTGGGCAATAACGGTGAGCCAGAGACAAACAAGTTTGCGTCGATGGCCCTCCCTTATGTGCTGATCGGAGGCGTGGTGCTCATCATTGCTGTCCTGTTTTTCATAACACATCTGCCTGATGTTCATGAGGGGGAGTATGACAGCCACGGTGACAGGGGTACCTACCGGGGACTGATGAAGGTGAGGCACTTCAGGTATGCGGTCATGGCGCAGTTTCTTTATGTCGCCGCACAGACAGGCATCAACAGCTTCTTTATAAACTATGTCGTTGAGACAATGCCGTGGTTCACCCCTGAGAAGGCAGCCTATCTCCTCTCACTGGGTTTTGTCTTCTTCATGGCTGGGAGGTTCCTCGGGTCGCTCTTCATGAGCTGGTTCAGCCCGCGGCAGATGCTTGGCATATATGCCCTTGTAAACACCGGAGCAATGGTGCTTGTGATGCTCGGTCTCGGATGGCCCTCCCTCGTTGCCCTTTACCTGACCTATTTCTGTATGTCGATAATGTTTCCCGCCATCTTTGCCCTTGGACTGAAGGATCTGGGAGGGATGACAAAGAGAGGTTCATCGGTTATAGTGATGACAATTGTCGGCGGCGCTGTCTGTCCGGTCATCATGGGTCGCATAGCTGACGTTTCGGGAATGGCCACAGGGTTTGTTGTTCCGCTTGTCTGTTTCGCCTTTGTGGCGTGGTATGCGTTCTTCAGAGCGAAGAGCCCAATGACAACCTCACAGAATGACTCTTCGCGGTAATACAGCAACATGAAAAGGTATCTTCTGATATTACTGTTGGTTGCATCTGTGCCATGCCGTGCTCAGGACACCTGGTACGGCGAGATTGCCCTCTCCGGGGGTGGCGGGACGAATGATATTTTCCGTTTTGAGGAGCTGGTGGGGGCTGCTTCCTTCACAGGCACCGGGATGTGGGCTACCGGAATCGACCTGCGGAGGATCTTCGGTGATATCTTCAGCCTCGGGACAGGGGCAGGCTATTCACACCAGTATTATTACAGCTCTCCTGCACCTGGTATTGAGGGGGAGGATCAGCCCGGAAACTTCGGTATCGTTACGGTGCCGGTCACTGCACGCATTGACTTTCTCCGGTGGCTCTTTGCCGAGGCAGGTGCTGTTTTATCTTTTCAGACAGGCAGCTCGACGGCTGATGATATGTCAGGGCTTGGCATTACTGCCGGACTGGGGTTCCAGTACAATTTCAAATCAGATTACTTCATCAGAGTCAGGGCTTACGGCAGCCAGTATGCGCTACTTCACTTCATGCCTGCAGATTATCCGCAGACATTATGGAACTCGGGAGTGACGGTTGGTTTCGGGTATCAGTTCATACACCTTGGAAAGTGTAACTGTCCTGAGAGCACGGCTCCGCGGAGGAGGTTCTACTGATCTGCTGCCACAAGGCTTATCATCTCCCTTGCCTCCTGCCACTTTTCCTGCGGCATCCTGGCTCCGATGACCTCAATGACTTTCCCGGCCAGTATTGAGCCGAAGATCCCGCATTTGTCAAGGCTGAAGCCGTGGGAGTAGCCGTAAAGAAAGCCTGCCGCATAGAGGTCACCAGCGCCGGTGGTGTCGACGGGAGTTACCTTCAGGGCGTCAATTTTGATCACCTCCTCGTCTCTTTTTATCCATGAGCCGCCGGCGCCAGTCTTCACAACGGCGATGGTGCACTCTTTTGCGATGCTGTCGAGCGCCTCGCGCGGTCCGAGGCCGGTGAAGGCCCTGGCCTCCTCCTCATTGGCAAAGACGATATCGACATATTTCGAGATGACATCTTTGAAATGAGGGAGCATATCGGTTACGACGTTATAGCTTGCCAGGTCTATTGCCACGCTCATCCTGTTTTCCTTTGCGAGGCGGCAGGCCTCTTCCACGAGGGGCAGGTTGAAGATGAGGTAACCTTCGAGGTAGAGGATATCGTAACCTTTGAAATACAAGTTCTTAAGCTCATCCGCATTCAGTTCTGTCGCAGCACCCAGGTGTGTGGCGAATGTACGTTCCGAGTCAGGGGTTACGAGGGCCACGGCTGTCCCGGTGGGTGATGCTGCGGAACGCATCAGCACGGGCATCAGTCCAGCGTCGACCATATCCTTCTCGTAGAAGTTACC
>JALOMM010000102.1 GCA_025455535.1 Bacteroidales bacterium
ATTCATAGGGTCTCAGGTGATGAGCACTCTGGCATGCCTCAACACATTTCCTGGCATTCCTGCAGCGTGACAGGTCAATGACCATAACCCACCTCTTGCCCTGCAGTCCCTCTTTACCTCTGGCTTTAAGAGCTTTAATATCAGGCTTTAAATCCTTGATCTGGTCAGCGGGAATCTCCACCAGCCTGTTGTCTTCGGTGAGAACCCTGACCATACCTTTGCTGTGTTTGGCCTTTTCAAAACTATGTCCCGAATACAACGCAGCTGCTCCTGTAACGGAAACAGCTCCGGCAATTGACAGCCTGCGTATAAAATCACGCCTTGATTCCTCCACAACCTTGTCGAGATCCGGCTTCTCATTGCTCTTCTCTTGCTTCTCTTTCGCCATAATGTCTTGATTATAATAAACGGAAAGTATACTTCCAGCCTGAACGCATTTATTCAGCCTGCCGGGAGATGACCTTCACAGCATCATATCCGAGACCGTCAACGACCTCCTTGATCTTAACACTGTCTACTTTTGCCGGCTCGAACTCAACAATTGCATTACCAAGTGTATGAGATGCCTTGACCGAAATAATGCCGGGAACCTTTAGAAGGTTGCTTTGTATTGTGTTTTCACATCCCGTGCAGGTCATGCCATTGATGGAGACCTCATAAAGTGCTGATTCAGCAACTGTTTCCTTTACCTCCTTCTTCCCTCCGCCGCCGCAGGAAATAAGTAACACGGCCATAACGAGGAGGAGCGTGTACCCCATAGTTCTTTTTCTTATCATAGTAAACACGTTTTAGGTTAGGTATTTCAATTAAAAATCAGGCTGTATAAATGTATAAATTTTTCAATTCAATACCTTCAACTGTCTTAAATATCAATTCGCCTCTTTCAACCTGACGCGGGAGAACGGCATAACTATTTATTTCAACATCATTTTCATCAAAACTTCATAAATGATATTTAAATTTGCAAAAAGTGCAAAGTTGAATCTAATATCTTTATTATGAGAAAGATCGTTATCCTTTTTACTGTCGTTGCAGCAATGCTGACATCACAGTGTTCAAGAAATGTTGATGATACGGTTCTCAGGAATGCGCTGGATGAGAGCTCAGTAAAGATTAACAAAGCCATGACTGTCATTTCTGATACCAGGGGCTTCCAATTGATGACTGCGTCAGATCAGACTAAATCGGGTGAGATTTACAGTGACAGTATAGAACTTGACATGATAGCCGGCATCTATGATTTCAAGCCGGAAACATACATGTGCCATCGCGACATGAGACCCAGATGGACTTTTGAAAAAACCGGCGAGAGTGAAATGCTGGTGGTGAACATTCCTCAGAAAATGATATTTCATCCAAGGTACCTTTACCAGTCCAATACGGAAGAGCATTGATACGGAAGATATCGGCACTCTCGAGGTGACGGCTGCTGGAAACAATTTTACAGACGGCAGTTATACCTCGGAGTATAATTTTACAGATGATTACAGTGTGTTCGTTTCCTATGCAAAGGGTGACACTTCAATCTCCTCATTCTCGCTGAAAGAGGGTGAAGAAATACTCTTAGGTGAAGAGGCTGTTTTTATCTGGAAGGATTTCCGCAAATCAGAACGAAAATATACTCTGACAATAGGAGACGTTGATATTGTCAGATCGACCGGGATAGACTCGATACAGGTCTTCCTGAACGGTGTGCTTCAGTCAACGGCAGCAGTGAAGATCACCGATGATGATGAAACAGACGGCTCCGTCTGCCGCCACAGGGATATCCTGCTCACCTTCGATGACGGTACGAGTGTTAAGCTGAGCGAGCTGATAGGCCCCGCGCTTGAGACACTTGGTACCCTCGTTGTTCCTATGCGTGAGATGAATGTTGCCAAACGTGTTGCAGATTACATTGCAATGTCAATTTATTACCGTCAACTCTGAGTTCCTTCTTTCTTTCCATAAGTCCGTTTTTTTAACACTAAACTGCCGGTTCCCCGACCGGCAGTTTTCTTGTGTACCATGGAACGTAAGTTCCCTGTTTGTGAAATTTTCATATATTGCAGATGAAGGTGCAGACCATGGGGTGAACACCCGGTAATAATTGACTGCTATTATTTGATAATGAAGAATATAACAAAATGGTGTACGAGGTGAGAGAGAAATGCAGAGTAGCGGTTCTGGGAGCTGGTCATGGCGGAATGGCCATGGCGGGTCACCTGGCGCTTATGGGCCACAGCGTGAACCTGTTCAACAGGGGCGAGGAGCGGCTCTGGGGTGTAAAATCGAGCGGGGCGATAGAGATAACAGGGGAGGTGGAAGGTTTTGGAGAGCTGAACCTTGCAACGACATCGATAGGCGATGCTGTAAAGGATGCTGAACTGATAATGGTGGCAGTCCCTGCTTTCGGTCACAGGTGGATCGCAGAGCAGGTCAGCCCGTTCCTGACAGATGGTCAGATTGTTGTGCTTCATCCGGGGAGGACCTTTGGCGCCCTTGAGTTCAAGCAGGTGCTGAGAAAAAACAATGTAAAGGCCGATGTACCCGTCGCCGAGGCACAGACATTTATCTATGCCTCGCGCGCGACGGGCCCCTCGCAGGTGCATATTTTCAGGATTAAGCATTCTATCCCGGTTGCCTCTGTAAGAGCCCATCTTATCCCAAAAGTGATAGCCGGCTTACGGAAGTTCTACCCTCAGTTCGTGCCGGGCGATAATGTATTCAAAACCAGTTTTGAAAATATTGGCAGTGTTTTTCACCCCGTATTATGTGTAATGAATGCCGGCTGGATTGAACATGACATTGATTTCCAGTTTTACCATGAGGGTGTAACCCCTTCAGTGGCACGGATACTTGAGAAAATTGATGACGAACGTGTCAGGGTTGCTGAAGCGCTTGGTATCAGAGCAATAACTGCACGGCAATGGCTCTATATGGCATACAGCACCACCGGAGACACCCTATACGAATCAATGCGGAAGAATGTAGGTTACAGGGGAATACAGGCCCCCAGGACCCTTAAAATGCGTTATCTTGACGAAGACATCCCTTTCAGCCTTGTGCCAATGGCTTCTATTGGGAAGATGCTAAATGTGGAGACGCCGGGAATAGATTCGATAATACAGCTTGGATCTGCCCTGAACTCAGTTGATTACTGGTCTGTCGGAAGGACAGTGGAGAGCCTTGACATTGCCGGGATGAGCCTCAGGGATCTGAGACTCATAGCTATCGGTGAGCCGCCCGGATAGAATAACTAAACTAATGCTGACATGAAAAGAATTATAGGAGCTGCCATTGGCAGTTGTGTTCATGTAGGGGGACTGCATCACTTTCTGAAGCTTGCTGAAGCGGAGGGCTACTCCACGCAGTCCTTCGGGCCGGCTGTGCCGTTGAAGAGACTTATCAGTATCATCAGTGAAGAGAATCCTGACATAGTTGCCCTGAGTTACAGGCTCACACCCGTAACAGCCGGAGAACTGTTCAGTGAGCTGAGGGATGAGCTTTCCCGTGCAGGGAAGTCAGGTGTAAGAATGATATTCGGCGGAACACCTCCGGTGGCAGCGGTTGCCAGAGCATCAGCTCTTTTTGAGCGGGTGTTTGACGGCACCGAACCAGTGAGTGCAATAACAGAGTATCTCAGGGGAAGAACAGACAAGGCCGGCGTGGCTTCATTCCCTGACACCCTGAAGGGGAGGATAGAGCAGAAATATCCGTATCCGCTGATAAGGCATCACTTCGGCAGGCCTACCCTGGAGGAGACGCTTGATGGCGTTGAAAAGATTGCAATGTCAGGCGTTCTTGACGTACTGTCGGTTGGCCCTGACCAGAACGCCCAGGAACACTTCTTTCACCCCGAAGAGATGGATCACAGTCAGGATGGCGCAGGAGGGGTTCCGGTCAGGAAGCCTGAAGACCTTGAGGCCATATATCACAGGTCGCGCTGCGGTAACTATCCCCTGGTGCGATGCTATGCCGGAACACGTGACCTCCTTAAGTGGGCTGAGATGAGCGTCACTACCATCAACAACGCCTGGGCCGCTATCCCTCTGTGCTGGTACAGCGTCATTGACGGAAGGTCAAAGCGGCTTATCAGCGAAGCCATCAGGGAACACCAGGAGGTCATGGGGTGGTACGCCCGGCGAGGTATCCCTGTGGAGGTCAATGAGTCACACCAGTGGAGCCTGCGTGATGCACATGACACTCTGGCAGTTGCAATGGCTTTCCTGGCTGCCTGGAATGCGAAGAAAGCAGGTGTGAGAGACTATGTCTCACAGTATATGTTCAACAATCCTCCCGGTACAACACCTGAGATGGACATCGCCAAGATGCTCGCAAAGGATGAGCTTATTGGCGAACTGAAGGATGGTACCTTCGATGTCATAAGGGAAGTAAGGGCCGGACTGGCACATTTCTCATCCAATCCATCTTTTGCCCAGGGGCAGCTTGCTGCCTCTGCGGTGATAAGCCTTGCCCTCAGACCGCATATACTTCATGTAGTGGGTTTCAGCGAAGGCGATCATGCTATAGTACCCGATGAACTTATACAGAGTTGTGAGATAGCCCACGGAGTGCTGCATGATACACTCAGCGGAATGCCTGACCTTACTGATAGTAAAAGGGTCATAGAGAGGAAGAACGAACTGATGGATGAAGCAAGATACCTGCTCGAAACCCTCCGGAGGAGAGGAGAGGATTCAGGCAATGATCCATGGTCAGACCCGGATGTAATAGCCGGCGCCATAAAGGCGGGTGTGCTGGATGCTCCTCACTTCAGGGGCAACAGATACCTGTGCGGCAAGATCGTGACAGGCCTTGTTGACGGGGCATGGCATGCTATTGATCCCTCGACGGGAGCCAGGCTTGACGAAAGAACACGCCTCATGATTCTCAGCGGCCTGTGAGCCTGCTGCTGATCATATAATCAGCTCCCTTTCCTTTTGGTATTAATGATGATTCTGACAGTACCGGCAATAATCAGCAGTTCCCCGGCAATAAAGAGAAGCCACTTATATCTGCCAGGGATGTACTGGTTTATTATTGACAGGAGTTTGTCTGCGTCGGCCGGGGTGCCCCCTGATGAAAGTATGCCGCTGTGAATGATCAGCATTGAGTAATCTATAAGGAATGTAAAGAGGATTATTGCAGCGCCTCCATAGATCAATATCCAGTCGGCAGGAGATGGCCTCACAATATAACCTCTTTCCTGTTTGCCGATTATCACGACTGCCATTATGATCATTGTGACCGAGCAGATCACGGGTGCCAGCACAGGCCCCAGCCAGGGGATAGGTATCAGGAACAAAAGGTCCCATGTAAAGAGAGAGGCAGGCCATGCGAGGAAGATCCTGAGTGCCACGTAATAGAAGATGTCCCATACTCCAAAGGCAAAGAGGGCATAAAAGAGTCTCTGGAGGTTATTTCTGCCTGCAATTATGCCAACACCGGCAAGCATGACCAGGGTGGCAATCTCCCTCACCCACTCAATTGACAGCACCTCCGGAGGCATAAGGGCAAGCGGAAAGTCGAATCCTTCGGGATAGTAAATCATTCTGAGATATACTACCACGATAGCCTCAAGGAAACCCATGGCAACAGCAAAAACTGTAAGCCAGACGAATCTTAGCCGATAACTTAGATAAGTAGAATCCACTTCAGAGAATATGAGACGTTAAGTTACAAAATAAAGGGAAATACAGCCTTTCTGCCGGAGGGATAATCACTGAAATTGCTTCTGTACCATTTGTGATGTGCAAGGGCCCGGGGTACCAGGTTGCAGAAGGTCCACACAAAGAACGAGAGGGCCGGCAGCGACCAGCAGATAATTGCAAACCCTGCCCATTCCACTATCTCTCCGAAGAAGTTCGGACAGGAGATCTTCTCAAACAGACCCCCGCGGGGAATCTGGTAGCCGTTGGTGCTTTTCTTCCTTAGATGTATCAGCTTCTCGTCTGAGGAGACATTGATTATCATACCAGTGATAAAAATTGCCAGTCCGGCTGCGAATCGTGGATCGGTGAGCCATTCATTGCCGTAATGTGTCTGAAGGGTTCCTGTATAATACCCCAGGAATCCTGCATTGACGAAGTTGAAGAATATTGCCATCAGTGCAATGACCAGTGGCATCTCTTTCCCTCTGGTCCTTATGCGTATCGGATAGATCACTGAACGGTTGAAATAGTGAAACGCATAGAGAAAGGCTATGATCCATACTACAGCTGTCTTCTGAGCGTCACCGGTGATTATAAGCCATATAAAGATAAGCAGCGCAGGCACTTCCATCATGAACCATCCCAGCCTGTCGGGTATGGTGACACCCCATTTTTTTGAGGAGTGTCTGCCGTAAGGTGCCGTTACAAACAGCAACAGGAGGAAGACTATTGCGCCTATGGCGGTCCAGAGCCACACCAGGAGGGTAAAAGTTGTTTTGTCCATCAGATGTAGCTTTTTTGTCTGAACCAGTTTATAGTGTCAGTCATTGTCTCCCCAAAGGGACGGGCTACAAAACCCAGCTCTTTTTCTGCCTTGAGACTCGATATATTCTTATGACCGTATTTGAGTGCTTCAAGTGACATGGCGGTATAGAGTGGCGTTGAGCCTGTTAAAGTGGCATGCAGGTTGAGAAATACGGCCCCTATTCCGGCGAGCCACATCGGCAGTGTTATGGCAGGGGTCTTGTGGCCCCCCAGCTGTGCAATGGTGTCAGCCAGTGTTGCAAGGCTCTGCCAGCTGCCACCCAGCAGATAGCACTGACCGGGAGTTCCCTGAGTGATGGCATTGACGGCAGCTCTGCATATATCTCTCACATCCACCCAGTTGTATCCTCCGGGGATAAGGGTGGGGTTCTGCCCCTTGTAGAACCTGATGACGGCATTGCCAATAAGTGAAGGCTTGTAATCGCTGGGACCTATTATAGCTGTAGGGTTTAAAACAACCACTTCCAGTCCGGGTGATGAGGCATCGAGCATTATCTTCTGGCCCAGAGCCTTTGACCTGTCATATGACGCCGTGCTGCCGAGGGCGAGCCCGCGCGTTTCATCGAGCACCCGGTCCATCGGCTCATGACTGAATGCATGTATCGAGCTGAAGTGGATGATCCTTTTAACTCGCTCAGCCCTGGCCGCACTGATAAGTGTGACGCAGCTTTCAGCATTGGTCCTGATGCATGCCTGGTCGTTCCGGCGGATACTGATACAGGCCGCAAGATGAAAGACCGTTTCACAACCTCTGCAAAGATTTCTCAGATCGGATTCGCTGTTGATGTCGCCTCTGACTATCTCAATGTCGAGATCCTCAAGACCCATCGTACTGCTGTGAATCAGGGCTTTAACACTGAACCCCTCGCCAATCAGCATCCTGCACAGGTTTGTGCCCACATGGCCTGAGGCACCGGTAACGGCAATTTTCATAGAAATCAGCAAATTCAGTCAAATGTAACCATCATTTTGAAATATGATACACTTAAATTTGCAGGAACGCCAGCTTTCATAACTGCCCTGCTCATCTGTTCCGGGCTCTTTGCCCAGGGTTACACCATCGGGCATATTAATACTGTATTCAGTGATGGGCTGAGTGGAAAAAGAAATATTACCTCAGACATATTTTACCCTCAGACTCTGCCGGAAGATATTGGCGCCGAGGGTGTATCATCCAAAGTAAAGTTTCCGGTAATATGTTTTGCACACGGTTACATGTTACCCACATCGGCATACCTCAACATCCAGGAAACTCTTGTGCCGGCCGGATATATCCTTGTCTTTCCCGGAAGCGCGTCCGGACTTTTCCCGTCACATAAACAGTATTCAGAAGACCTGGCCTTTGTTCTCGGTGCTATTGACAGCCTGGCTGCCGATGCTTCCTCTCCGCTTCATGGGATAACCGATGCTTCAAGGTGCCTGATGGGTCACAGCATGGGAGGGGGGGCCGTGTTTGCTGCGGCCAACATGCAGGTTGATATAGCCGCCCTTGTTTCACTGGCACCCTTGAACACCTCTCCGTCTGCCATTCAGTCTGCCTCTTCAGTTAAAGCACCTACCCTTATCTTTGCCGGAGGCAATGACTGCATAACGCCGCCTGAAAAACATCAGCTTCCGATCTATAGTTTTTCAGCATCAGCCAGCAAGACCTACCTTCTTATCAAAGGTGCAACCCATTGCCAGATGGGATCGCATAATTCGCTGTGCAAATTCGGTGAGACAATGGCATTCTGCAACGACGGGATAAGTGAGGAAGAGCAGCATCTGATTCTAAACAGGTACCTGCTGCCATGGCTCAATTTTTATATGAAAGGTGATTACGACGCGGGGCTGGAGTTTGATTCCATGATAAGATCTGATATTTCAGTTGAGTACCTCAGATCGCGTCCTCTCGTCAGTGGAGGTGATCAGTGTGATCCTATTTTTTAAGACTCGCCTTTGAAAAGATATAATCTTCGATCGGAACATTGAATTCGATATCCTCAATAATGAATTCAGTTCCCTCACCATCCTTGAGCATATCCCTGAAGACAATCTTTTTCGGATACCATCTCTCATTAATACGCTGAATATCAGATAACTCAGTTCGTTTAAGCAAGGTACCGCTTTTGGCGTACATCTCTTCCCTGAGAGGGATATTTCGTTTCTGGTCAACCCATAACTTCTTTCCGTGATATGCTATTTCCGTCACGAAGGCAGTCAGTTCTATTACCCAGCACTGGTGCCCGTCGACAGTCTCTGTACCTGTTATCCTGGCATTGTACTGGTCGGTCAGTTTGCTGTCCTCCATAAGGTCTTCATAGGAGAGGTCTGAACCCATGACCGACTGGCGGAGCATATGTCCGGCAATCTGAATAATGCGGTCTGTTGAAGGTGAGTATATCCAGAGCTGGTCTTCAAGCTTGAGCATCTTTGTTCCCTGCTCACGCACCGGAAAGAGATATTCGGTGAAAGACTTATCCTCACCTGCAGTCCAGGTCTTGAGCTTTACAGTATGTGTTGACCGTCTGCCATGGATTATCATTGAAGATGAGAAGACCCTGTTCTCAGATGACATATTCTGATCAATACCTTCGATAATTTTCCTGGCGTCGGGGTACTGGGCATTAAGGCCGCAGTAACATGTAATTAAGATCACTAATGTGATGAATCTTTTCATGCTTCAAGTTCTTTAAAGAGTTGTGCAGTCTGGCGTCTGTATATCCCGATTCCGGCAAGAAGCGCCCCCAGCTGTGTGGAGAGGAAGCCCGGGACAAAGCCTATATACCATGTTTCGGGGGTGATCCGGGCTCTGAAAAGATGAGGCATCATGATGGAAGCATTCTTCATCATTATACCAAGATCGATACCATGGTCCTGAAGATAGAGGGCTATTACCATTCCTGCGGCTACACCTGCCAGAGATCCGAAGAGACCAATGATCAGCGATTCCATAAGCATTGTTCTGTAAACATGTCCTTTCTCTTCACCTATTGCAAGTCTCATACCAAACTCGCCATATCTTCTTAGTCCTCCCAGCAGGCCTGCATTCCATAAAATCAGTGACATTGCCATAATGAATACTGAAACGAGTATCGCCTTAAGCTTGCCTGAATACTCAACCAGGAAACCCATGTTATTCTGCTCGGCTAGGCTCTTCATCAGCAGTGAGAATTCATCCTCCGCCGAAAAATATTTTTCATTGAATCGATTAACGATCATGGTTGCCTGTTCATCGTCATAGGTTCCTGTTCTTAAAAAACCGAGTATCTCACCTGTGGCGTCATACATATTCAATGCCTCTCTCACATCCTTTATATCAGCTATGATGGTTCCTTTGTCAAGAGCTGTTGTACCGAATTCCACTGTCCCGCAGAGTACGAAATTGTGCATCGTAAGCTCTCCGTACATGCTTGATCCTACCAGTGTGAAGGTATCACCCGGAATGATTTCGAGTTTATCTGCAAAAACGCTGCTGAGGATTGCTTCATTCCTGTTCAGGGGCAGGCGTCCGCTCCTGAGTGATGAGGTGATATTCATTCGCTCTGTCTCATCGTGACCTCCGGAAAGCATGTCAATACCGATGCCGAATGCCGGCCCCTGTGCCCTTGTCTCTCCTGAACTGTCGGGAACGTC
>JALOMM010000103.1 GCA_025455535.1 Bacteroidales bacterium
AAGAATTAAGAATTGAATGTCAGGTACTTAAGCCACAGAATCGCATGCTTTATGACCTTCAGACTTTGACTTTAAGGACTTTCGACTTTACAGACTTTCGACTTTAAGGACTTTACAGACTTTCGACTTAGTTCACCATCGGCTTTAATATCAGAGAGTTGATAAGCGTATGTTTATCAACAGTCAGTGCTGCCGGGTCAGACGGCAGACGCATAACCCTGTCACTTATTACCTGTACCTGGTATTCACCGGGCTTGCTGAAGAAGACCGAACCCATATGGGAGTCAGCCCTGTACCAGGGCGACTGAACGCTCTTGTCATCAATGACTATTTCATCTCCAACGGGCTTCTTTTCAAGTCTCGCATCGCCGGCCGTGATAGTCACATTCTCAGCAAAAAGAAGATGAGAGGTATCACATGTCAGGCTCGATAGCCATACATCATATCTGCCCGGTTTGTTAACCTTGAATTGCCACTCGGCTGTATTATGCTGGGGATTTGAATCTACCTGCATGAGGTCAGCATCTTTTATTAAAAGTGTCACACCCCCTTCGTAACCGAAAGGTCTGTCATTTTTGCCCGTCTTCCCGTCCGAGGCTACTCCATTCTCCTTGCAGGAGGTGCCGGCCAGAAGTACTGTAACAGCAACCACTCCTATTTTTCTCACAAAATCTTTCATCACTGGAATTTATTAAACAGCTTAATAACGACAAAAATCGTTCCAGAGTATAAAAAAAACGATGGCCGCAAAGTAAACTCAAATAAATGAGTAATAAAGGACCGAAGTATCAATTATTTAACTCCGCGAAAAAGTTTTCAACCGTTATCGTGAACTCTTACGAGAGTCTTTTTCGTTCTGACCCTTGCCCTGCCCTTTGGTCCGGGCAGTGCAGCGGCGACAAGTTCAGCTATGTCTGCCACCTTTGTCTCCGTTGCCTGGCCGAGTGTCTTTTTGCAGAGAGGGCATGCCGTTATGAGCTCATCGGGGGCTGATGAGGTGAGTATTTTAGCAGCGTCTGCAGCTATCAGGGCACGCTTGCCGGAGGAGAGTGTGAGGTTCCCGAGGCTGCCTCCGCAGCAGAGAGACATTGACCCCTCCTGTGTGGCAGGCTGCAGATCGGCCACGTAGCTTATCACCTCTCTTGGCTCATCGTAAATACCTGATCCGCGACCGAGCTCGCAGGGGTCATGATATACAACCTTCCTGTGAAGATAGCCGAGGCGCAATGACCCCTCCTCGATAAGGTGGTTGATAAACTCCGAGTGATGCATGACGCGGGTATCGAGGTAGTAGCTCTCATTGAATATCTTGTAACATATGGGGCACGAAGTAACGAGGATGCCAGCTCCTGACCGCCAGATGATATCAGAGTTATAGTTTATCAGCTCCCTTGCCTCCCTGTCCCTGCCAGCAAGCATAAGCGGCCTGCCGCAACAGACGCCGCCGTTCTCATCCATGAAATGGTACCTGACGCCGGCGCTGTCCATGATCTTCTTCATGGCAATGATCACCGACGGAGTAAGGTGGGTCATGCATCCTGCAAAGAAGATGACATCCGCTTTTACGGGTTCGTTTCTTACAAGATAGCCATAAGACTGGGTGGGGTCTTTCTCAACCGGAGCCTTCTTACCGTTAAGGCCATAGCCGTCAATGAATCTCATCGGTTTGAATTCTCTCTCACCCTGTCTCCTCTCAATCATGCGCATCGGCCCCAGCTCGATACCCACCGGACATACCTCCTCACAGCGACCGCACATGAGGCAATTGGCAGTTATGGCCGCAATATCCTTCCCGTTTCTGAGACCCTTGACAAAGTAGGCAGACTGGATGTCATTTATCCCTGCAGCATAGCTCATCTGGCATATGCTGATGCACACACCGCATGATGAACAGGCATGTGTCTGCACTTCGGTCAGTGATGAGGGTTTGTCACCAGTCCTTATCCCCGAATTGCGCATGAAGATAAGCAGGAGCTCAACGGGGATATGAAAGTAGCGTGAGACCGGCAGAAGAATGAAAAAGGTTCCGAGCGACAGTGAGTAGAGCCACCAGAACCAGGGAGCCAGCTCTGCTACGGGGAGGAAGGATGCCAGTTGTGCACCGAGGTTGCCGGTGAGGAAACTTCCGCTGCCGTGCGCTCCCGAAGTGAGGCTCTCTGCAAGGAGCCGTGCCGGAAAAATCATCCACAGGCTAAGCAGCGCTATCCTGTCAGTCCATGTATGTTTTGTCGTTTTCTTCATCCCCATGAGCCCCGGAATAAATCTCTTTATCATAGCCAGGAGCAGTCCCGAGAGGATGAAGGCAAGAAGGAGATCCATCCAGAACCCGAATACCTTCGGCAGTCCTGCTGCCCCGTGGTCAGGGTTGAAATAGCGAAAGAAGATGGCGTGTGAGGGGGGGTTGAGGTGCTTCTCACCGAAGAAGTCAGCCTCTATTGTGCCGAACACTATCAGAAGAAACCATCCGAATGCCAGACTCATGTGCATATATCCCAGCACAGGGTTTCTCATGAATATCTTCCTGTGGAGGAGGCTCTCCATGAATATCTCCTTCAGGCTCTGCATGAACGGCATTCCGAAGAAACCCCTCTGCAGGCGCAGCTTGTCGGAGCGTGACAGCTGGCGGAACCAGATGGTGCTGCGCACCACGCTGTATACCAGGATGAAGTATAATCCGATGTTAAACGGTATGACGAAGAGATCAGAGCTCATTCCTGTCAAGTTTTTTTATTGCTTCGGCAGCAAGCGAGACTACATTACGGGTGTTCACTCCGCGCGGGCATACTAGCAGGCATTTGCCGCACAGCATGCACCGTGTCACCTCTTCGCGCAGCGGTTCAATCTCTCCTCGACGGATAAAGGTGTTCATCCTCCTCAGATTAAAGGGGGCATGCTGGCCGGCAGTACAGGTGGCAGTGCAGCCTCCGCAGGCAAAGCACAGCCTGAAGCTGGGCTCGCGAAGGGTAACATAATCCCTCACCAGCCGGTCAGAGGCATCATAATCGATCAGCCTGCTGCGGTTGACGGTGAACCCGAATTTATTACCCGCACTTCCGTTCATCGTGTAGTCAGATACCTTACCGTTTCAGTGACAGCAGCCCGTGCATGTGAAATGGTGTCGGTTATGTTCATCGGCGCAGTGCATGTCCCTGCATAGAATAGTCCTTTTACATGTCCCAGGTTGTTACCGTAATGGTGGTCACCCGTTTCCAGGAACCTGTTGATGCCCCTGCCCAGTGCTGACGCCTCAGCAAGGCGGGTACCGGCTTGTGACATCTCCATCCCGACCATCAGCACCAGCATGTCAAGCTCCATCCTGAGCGGCCGCCCGGCCAGGGTATCTTCTACCTTGACAACCAGCCTGTTATTAATGTTTACCGATGCTTCCGATACCTTTCCCCTGATATAGTTCACATTATGCACCTCCTGTGACTCGCGGTACAACTCCTCGTAATACGGACCATACATCCTCATATCCATGTAAAAGCAGAATACCTCGCAGGAAGGCAGTTTCTGCCTTACCTCAATGGCCTGCTTGACAGCGGTGACACAACAGACCTTTGAACAGTGGTTGTTGTCAACCTTCTCGTCGCGTGAGCCTACACAGTGGACAAGCCCTATGCGCGACGGCGTTCTTCCGTCTGCGGTTGTTATTCTGCCGGCATTGAACATATCTTCAAGCCCGGCCGAGGTAATGACATTGTCATAGATGCCGTAACCGTACTCCTCTTTCCGGCGTGCATCGAAGAGATCAAACCCCGTAGCGATAATGGCTGCATCGGCTGTCAGGGCAGATCCGTCAGACAGTTCGATATGGAGGTCATGGCCTTGTTTTCTTACCTTCTCAACACTGATGCCTGTGAAGAGCTTTATATTCCTGTTATCTATTCTGCGGCTGAGGTATTTCCTCACATCATCAGCCGGACGCCTGTCAGGGAAGAGGGCATGCCACTGCTTCAGGTGTCCTCCCGGTTTCTGTTCCTTCTCGATAAGAGTCACCCTGTGACCCAGCTCTGCGAGGGCACCTGCAGCTTCCATCCCCGCAACGCCTCCGCCGGCTACCACAACATGTTTTGTGACGGTACTCATGAATTCAGGAGGTTTGCCGGCTCAGGCAGCCTCGAACCGTCCTTGGTAAGAAACCTCTTTGCCGGGTCTGCCGTTATGCCCATCTTTTTCAAAAGGCCAAGCGACTGTACATTATGATACTGCATTCCCATCTCCCACGGATCATACCCCAGAATGAGGCCGGCCATCTCCTCGTATGTGAGGGTTGGGATTCCGGTTTCGTTGCTGCCGTACGTTATTCCGTCCAGCTCTTTCAGCGTATACTGCCAGCGATCCATGAACATGGCGCATCCCGGACAGTTCGCAACAATAAAGTCAGGCCTGTATGGCTCCATTGATTCAAATTTCTTCCGGGAGGCAGATAACGAATAACCCCTGTTCGCCTGTACAAGATACTGCCTGAAGCCAAAGCCGCAGCAATGACGCCTTTCCGGGTAATCAATAACGTCACCGCCCCATGACTCTATCATTCCGACAAGCACGTGAGGGAATTCTGCCCCTCCGATACCATGCTTCGGGAACATTTTCGCATAATGGCAACCAATGTGCTCAACAACTTTCAGAGGCTTGCCGGAGCGCACATCTACAAGGTTATACTTCGCCTTGCGGGCTATCTCATCCCTGAATTTGTATATTATATCACTTGCATGTGAAATTGACACCGGAAGGTCAAATACTCTGCCCGTTGCCCTGAATAGGTTCTCGCGGGTTTTCTCAAGTGTTTCCGGGAAATGTTTCCATGTCTCCAGAATCTCTGTATAAATGCCAAAAGATGTCACGCAGGATATGGCAATGTTCTTATATCCCGCCTCGGTGGCCAGGGCAAAATGACGTGCAACAACGGTCTGAATCGTCTCAAAAGGAACGACGTCACCGTGATAGCCGATGCCGGTGCAGGTTGT
The DNA here is from genome assembly GCA_025455535.1 of Bacteroidales bacterium. Classification (GTDB taxonomy): domain Bacteria; phylum Bacteroidota; class Bacteroidia; order Bacteroidales; family VadinHA17; genus SR-FBR-E99. The sequence goes on from JALOMM010000103.1 coordinate 4,971, forward strand.
GTGACGCGGATCTTCGTAAATATCCTTCCCCAGATCGTCACGCATAATCTTCAGGAAAGTCTGCTCAGAGCCGGCAAAGAATGTCTGCCTGATGCAAGATCTGACATAAAAGAAATGATCGTCCGGTATCTCCTTCTGGTATTCAGCCCAGACCCGTTTCTTACCTTCGAGCTTCATAGACCTCCCTCCTTACATCTTCCTCTTCCGTCTGGTGATTGCCATTGTCAGCTGTGACCACATGTCTGAAGTATTCAAAGTCAGTTCCTTCTCGCCTGAACTCCAGACCCATCTCCTCAGCTTTCTTTTCTGAGGCCACCTCTATCGCTTCATACAGGTCCTGTCCTCCGGTGACCTGGAAAATGCTTTTCAGTTCTTCAAGAACATCACTGCTTATTCTGCGTGTCGGGCCTTCCGTGCCGTTCAGTTCTCCGCCGAGACGGGCCAGTGAGTCCTCCATATAGGTATAATAGTGCTCCCATGCCGGGCCTTGTTCAGGATGTGCCTTTGGATCAACATGATATGAGGCTATGCAATATCCGTCGCGGAGTATGTTCTCTCCGATAACGCGTTTGATGGCAAACTGCTGGCGTCCTTTCTCAGATTCTGTAAAATAGCCCAGTTCCTGTGAAAGTTTTCTGAGTGCCATGATGACCAGGCCCGGTGTATTGCCGCGCGGGCACCGTGTCTTGCAGCTCATGCACTGTCCGCAGTACCAGATGGATTCACCGCGAAGGAGTTCCTTTATGATATCATTGTTACGGGTCTGGACAAGGTCTACCACGTTCCTCGGATCATAATGGTAATACTCTGCTGCAGGGCATATGCCGGTGCATATCCCGCAGTTCATGCAGGCGTTGAGTCCTTCCTCGAAACGGACATCCTGCATCAGCCTGGCATAAAGGTCTTCCATTGTTAAAGTTTTCACATTTAAAGGAAGCTCAAAAGTAGTCAGGAAAGGGGTGACGGGGAACGGGATTAAAGCCTATTTTGGGAGGGGTATTTATACTTAGAGGTGAAGGAGGATTTGCGATTTGCGATTTGCGATTTGCGATTTGCGATTTGCGAATTGAGCAGGTCTTCCGTCTTCGGTCTTCCGTCTTCGGTCTTCCTAAAGGTACTTGCTCAGTTCCAGCTCGCTCCTGACAGCAATAACATTCGGGAGGCTCAGTTTTGCTGCCGGCG
>JALOMM010000104.1 GCA_025455535.1 Bacteroidales bacterium
GTGGAGATACTGGGACTCGACTCTCTCTATTTCAATGTCAGGTTTGAAGGGTCTGAAGGGTTTGTAAAGTCTGACGGACTGGATCTGGACAGTGAGATAGCGGTGACATCTGCGGAGAACCTTCCCGCTGCTGTACCCGGGGCACAGACAGAACAACCATCTGACAGGTACCAGATGCTGGTCATGAAATACGGAGAGGATATCGGCAAGCGCCTTTATCAGAACAAGGTATGGAAGGGGATCACGGCGGAGATGGCTACCGACAGCTGGGGCAACCCAAAACAGCTGAACCGCATGTACGTCGACCAGAACACCGACGAAGAGTGGATCTACTCGAAGAAGTATCTTTATTTCAGGAACGGCATCCTCATCAACTGGGGACCGGTTAAATAATTTTACATTATTTGGAATTATAAAATTTGTGTTATTTTTGCAGGCACAATTGCGGGAATAGCTCAGTTGGTAGAGCACGACCTTGCCAAGGTCGGGGTCGCGAGTTCGAGTCTCGTTTCCCGCTCAGAATGAAAAAGGGATTTTGAAGATCCCTTTTTTATTTCCATTCAAATCAGCGTAATAGTTTCCGGATATTGTACAGCTTGTTCAGCGCCTCTACCGGAGTCAGATTGTCAATGTCAAGACCGATGATCTCATCCCTGATCTGCTTCAGAACTGGGTCGTCAAGCTGATAAAAGCTGAGCTGGTATCCTTCGCGATTGACAGCAATCTCCTCTACCGGCTTGCCAAGGCTCTGTCCGCCCCTCCCCTGTTCGAGTATCTTCAATATCTCATCTGCCCTGCTTACCACGCTTTTTGGCATGCCTGCCATCCGTGCAACATGGATTCCGAAGCTGTGCTCGCTTCCTCCCCTCTTCAGCTTGCGAAGAAAGATGACTCTGTTGTCAAGCTCCCTGATTGAGACGTTGAAGTTCCTCACTCTCGCAAAGGTGTTCTCCATCTCGTTGAGCTCGTGATAATGAGTGGCAAAGAGCGTCTTGGGCCTGTGACGGTGCTCATGTATATACTCAACCATCGACCATGCTATCGAGATGCCGTCATAAGTGCTGGTGCCGCGCCCTATCTCATCAAGCAGTATCAGGCTGCGGTCAGATAGGTTGTTGAGGATGCTTGCCGCCTCATTCATCTCGACCATGAAGGTCGACTCTCCGAGTGAGAGGTTATCTGATGCCCCCACCCTGGTAAAGATCTTGTCTATGACGCCGATACGCGCCTCCCTTGCCGGAACAAAACAGCCTGACTGTGCCATTATCACTATCAGTGCCGTCTGCCTCAGCAGCGCCGACTTACCCGACATGTTGGGGCCTGTCAGTATTATCACCTGCTGCTCTTCGTTATCGAGCCACACATCATTAGGCACATATGCCTCACCGGGAGGCAGCTGTCTCTCAATGACAGGATGCCTGCCATCCTTAATGTCAAGAACATGGCTCTCATCAAGCAACGGTCTGGCATAGCCGTTCTCATCCGAAATAACCGAGAACGACCGGAGACAGTCCAGGCGGCCGACAGCGGCGGCGTCAGCCTGCATGAGTGCTATGAAGGGCGACAACGATTCAACCAGCTGGTTGAAAAGAGAGGTCTCAAGCGAGAGTATCTTCTCACCTGCGCCCAGTATCTTACTCTCATACTCCTTGAGCTCCTCCGTGATATACCTCTCGGCACTCACCAGGGTCTGTTTCCTTATCCATTCGGAGGGGACTTTGTCTTTGTGTGTATTGCGTACCTCGATGTAATAGCCGAAGACATTGTTATAGCTTATCTTGAGCGAGTTTATGCCGGTTCTTACTATTTCTCTCTGCTGCAGTTCATTAAGGTAATCTTTCCCGCTATAAAGGATGGTTCTCAGTTCGTCCAGCTCCGGGGATACTCCCTCAGCAATAACATGCCCCTTGTTAACAGCAGCCGGAGGCTCTGCAGTGAGGGTTCTCTCTATCTGCTCTGCCAGTTCCGGACAGGGGTCCAGGGCTGAGGAGAGTGCCGCAAGAGGCTGGCAGTCTGACCCCATGCAAAGGAACCTGAGATGCCCTATGGCTGCAAGTGACCTTCGTATCTGGGAGACCTCGCGGGGGTTTACCCTGCCCACGGCAGCCTTGCTTAGTAGTCTCTCCAGATCACCCACCTCCCTTATCAGTCCCTCCATCTCCTCGGTCAGCCCTTTATTCCGGATAAGATAATCAACTATATCAAGCCTTGTGTTAAGCACATCGATGTCCTTCAGCGGCAGTGAGATCCAGCGTTTCATCATGCGCCCGCCCATCGGCGACAGCGTGCGGTCAAGGACGTCAATCAGCGTCTTTGCTCCCTCATACGGTGAGTGGAAGAGTTCAAGGTTACGAACTGTGAACCTGTCAAGCCACACATACTTCTCCTCTTCTATCCTCGAAAGATGGTTTATGTGCCCAAGGTTCTCATGGCATGTCATGTCAAGGTAATAAAGGATGGCTCCTGCGGCAATAATACCGTATGGAAGCCCCTGTACGCCGAATCCTTTCAGTGAGGTGGTGCCAAACTGCTTCAGGAGCCTCTCATTTGCGGTATCAGGTGTGAATATCCAGTCGTCGAGCCTGTAGGTATAGAACCTGCTTCCGAATCTTTCCCTGAAAAGATCGCTCTTGCGCTTTTCGAACAGCACCTCCCTGGGCTGAAAATTGTTCAGTATCTGCTCCACATGAGCAGTGTCGCCCTCTGCTACAAAAAATTCCCCTGTGGTGACATCCAGCAGCGCCACCCCTACAGCCTGCTTGTCAATATGAAGGGCTGCCAGGAAATTATTTTCCTTGTGGCTCAGCACATTGTCATTAAACGAAACACCGGGGGTCACCAGTTCGGTAATTCCCCTTTTTACTATTTTCTTTGCCAGCTTTGGGTCTTCAAGCTGCTCGCATATTGCCACCCTCTGCCCTGCCCTGACAAGCTTAGGGAGGTAAGTGTCGAGAGCATGGTAGGGGAACCCCGCCAGCTCAACATAGCTTGCAGCACCGTTGGCTCGTCTGGTAAGCGTTATCCCTAATATCTCCGAGGCATGGATGGCATCCTCGCCGAAGGTCTCGTAGAAATCTCCGACGCGGAAAAGCAGAATGGCATCAGGATGCTTTTCCTTGACAGCAAAGTACTGCTTCATCAGCGGTGTCTCCGCATATTTTCCCTGATTGATGTTTTCCGTTTTCATTCCAGAGCGCGACATCAGCAAAGATACTAACCGCCTCCGATGAAGGAAACAGTTTTTGAATTATTGTTGATAATTCAGTCAAATGCAGATTTTTATCATATTCATTTCGAAGAGGTTTCAATAAATTTGAAGCTCAAACTCAGAAGAATGAACAGGGTCCTTATTCTCGGTGCCGGGCTGGTCTCGAAGCCAATGATTGAATATCTGCTTGAACACGGATTCATTATCACCGTCGCCTCACCTATGCGTGACAGGGCTGAGGAGATGATAGCAGGCAACAGTAACGGCACGGCGGTAGACTGGTCGATGGAGCGATGTGCCGAGCTTGAAAGGATGGTCAGCTCACACGATCTGACGGTGAGCCTTCTTCCATACCGGTTCCACTGCGATGTTGCAAGGACCTGCCTGAAATACAGAAAGCCTCTTGTGACAACGTCATATGTGCAGCCTGCGATGCAGGAGCTTGACAGCGATGCCAGGGAAGCAGGTGTCATCCTCCTTAACGAAGTAGGGCTTGACCCGGGCATTGACCATATGTCAGCGATGAGGATAATAGACAATGTGAGAAGCAAGGGCGGAGTGATTGAGGAATTCTATTCTTTGTGCGGCGCCCTCCCGGCTCCTGAGGCTGCAGACAACCCGCTCGGATACAAGTTTTCGTGGAGCCCGAAGGGTGTTGTGCTCGCCAGCCGCAACGGAGCAACATACCTTAAACACGGTAAAACGGTAACCATTGATCCTGTCAACCTCTTCAGGGATCGCTTCAGTCACAGCTTCCCTGGGATCGGAGATCTGGAGGTCTATCCCAACCGTGATTCAGTAAGTTATGTTGATATATACGGCCTGCAGGGTATCAGAACGATGTACCGCGGCACCTTCAGGTATAAGGGATGGTGCGAGACACTCGACCTGATCAAAGCCATCGGACTGATAGATGACGGCGACCGTTGTTATACCGGAAGAACATACAGGGACTTCGTCGCAGACAGGGCAGCCGTTCCGGGGATAGATATAAGGCAGGAGCTGGAGGAGAAGAGCGGACTTAACCCTACAGCCAGGGCACTTGATGCTTTTGAGTGGCTCGGGCTCTTCAGTGATGATCTCATGGGTTATGACGTCACCTCCCCCTTCGAGATTACCTCTGACCTGATGATAAGAAAGATGTGGCTGGGAGACAACGACCGCGACATGATAGTAATGCAACACCTCTTCCTTGCTGCTTATCCTGACGGCAGGCGTGAGGTGATCAGCTCAAGGATGCTTGATTACGGCACCCCTGCGACAAACACCTCAATTGCCCGAACGGTAGCACTCCCGGCAGCTATTGCCATAAAGCTGATCCTTGCGGGCAGGATAAAACTGACAGGTGTCCACAGGCCTGTCCTGCCCGAGCTGTATAATCCCGTTCTCGATGAGCTGGCGCTGACGGGTATTAAGATGGACGAAGAGTACGGGCTGCCTGCAGACAGGATGATCAGGTGACACTTCAGAACCTGAGGTAAAAATCCTTTGTCAGGGATTTGTATTCGTCAGAGTACTCATGCCTCCCACCCTTTTCAATGACGACAGTCGCTTCCTCACATGCTCTCTCAACAAACCCGAGAGTCATCAGTATGCGTGCCGGAGGCAGCAGTGGCGTTGGCTTCACTATGAGCCTCCTGCTGCAGCTTAGTCCGGCTGCTGATGCCATATCCATGAATGTTGCAGCTTCATTAACCGGGAGGACAGTCTGAAGGGTGCCACCAGGGCTCATAAGGCGGAGCGATGATTCGAGCAGCTCCCTGTGGCTCAGGGTTATTGAGTGCCGTGTGCTGGCCTTGCCGGGGTCAGGATTCAGCAACGAGTCATTGAAAAAAGGGGGATTTGTAATAATTGTGTCAAACAGCATGCCTTTGCCGCTGAGGTATTCCTGGGCTGAGGTGTTAATCAGGCTGATCCTGTCATGCCACGGGCTGCCGGCGATATTGAGTCCCGCCTGCATGAACGAATTGCGGTCAGGCTCTATTGCCACTATGTAAGCATCTGAGCGCTGGGCGGCCATAAGTGCAAGGATACCGGTGCCGGTCCCGATGTCAAGAATCCGTTTCACCCCCTGAAGTTCAGCCCAGGCCCCCAGCAGAACGCTGTCGGTCGTTATCCTGAATGAGGCGTGCTCCTGGTGCACCGTGAACTGCTTGAATCTGAAATGACTGTTTGCCATAATAACCCGCGTAGGTGCGCCCTGTCTGTAGGCCCGTAGGGCCGCCATGTCTGTAATCTAATAACCTTCAAAAACCCCCAGCCCAAACAAGGCAAAATCATATTTAACCGGATCTTCCCTGTCCATGGAGCGCAGAACTTTATCGAGCTCCGAAACAGCTTTTGCATCGCTCTGTTTCCTGTTCAGCAACCCTAGTTTCCGGGCAACGTTACCGCTGTGTACATCAAGCGGACATGACAGTATTGAAGGTGAAACTGATGCCCATAAGCCGAAATCGACCCCCCTGTCGTCTCTTCTCACCATCCACCTTAAAAACATGTTTATCTTCTTTGCCGCCGATCCTTTGAACGGATCAGACACATGTCTCTCCGTCCGGGCGTTGTGAGGCAGCTCAAAAAATATCCGACGAAACTCATGTATTGCCGGCTGAAGCGAATCAGAGGTCTGGTATCGGGCAAAGACCGGCTCCATCCCGCCCATCTCAGTGTAGATGTGTTTCAGAGCTTCAATGAAATAGATGAAGTCCTCCGCAAAGAATGTACGGTGTATGCAGCCGTTGATTCCTTTCAGGTCGCTGTCCCGGTGATTAATAACAAAGTCATAAGGGGAGTTGCCCATCAGGGATAGCATGCGGTCAGCACTCCTGAGAATAGAAACACGATTGCCCCATGCAATCGTAGCAGCCAGGAACCCGGCTATCTCAATGTCTTCCCTGGAGGTAAAACGGTGGGGGATGCTTACCGGGTCAAGCTCAATGAACGCTCTTCTTCAGTTTTTTGACTCTGTCACTGGGTATCATCGGTGATCAAGCCGTCCTTAATTCTGATTGTCCTGTCAGACATCGACGCCAGCTGAGGGTCATGTGTAACGATGATGAAAGTGTGTCCGAAGGTATCTCTGAGCCTGAAAAAGAGGTTATGCAGTTCTTTCTTGTTCTCAGTATCGAGATTGCCTGACGGTTCGTCGGCCAGTATGACGGACGGGCTGTTTATGATTGCCCTTGCCACGGCCACTCTCTGCTGTTCTCCGCCGCTGAGCTGGGAAGGTTTATGGTCGAGCCTCTCACCCATGCCCAGAAACGTCAGGAGGGATGTGGCTCTCTCCTCTGCCTCGCTTTTCGCGGTGCCGGCAATAAGAGCAGGAATACATACATTTTCAAGGGCAGTAAATTCGGGCAGGAGCTGATGAAACTGGAAGACAAAACCGATATGACGGTTCCGGAAGGCAGCAAGAGCTCGTGAGGAGAGCATGCTGACATCCTGGCCGTTAAAGAGAATCTTGCCGTCATCAGGCCTGTCGAGGGTGCCGATGATCTGTAACAGAGTGGTCTTGCCTGCTCCGCTTGCGCCTACTATGGTAACGACCTCCTTTTCCTTTACCTCCAGGTCAATTCCCTTGAGTACCTTCAGGTCACCGTATGACTTTAAAATACCTGATGCCCTGATCA
>JALOMM010000105.1 GCA_025455535.1 Bacteroidales bacterium
GTTCCCGTCACGTTTGTCTTGAAGGACAGGTGCGGATCCTGCGAGACGGGTTTGGTGTGCCCCGCTAGATGAAAAACCCAGTCACAGTTCTCCATGCCTGCCTTAAGCTTTTCTTTACCTGAAAGATCCCCGTAAATTATTTTCAGGCCCATAGACCGATAATCATCTGCTTTTGAAGGATCGCGGAGCAGTACTGTCAGCTGATGATTATCTGCTGCAAGCCTGGCTGCCAGATTGCTTCCAATAAATCCTGATGCCCCGGTCATAAAGATTTTCATCTGTTCTTACTGTGTTTTGTAAAGCTGAAGCTCAGGTCAGGGTTGTTATAAACAGAGAATATTTCTGCAGAAACGGCCAGCCAGCCGTGGATCAGAAAGGCGAAAAGGAATGACCCTGTCAGGAGGGTGATCAGGCAGAGCAATATACCGAATGGAATAGCGCCGAGGCTCATTTCCAGCCCCTGGTCAAGGTGAACAGCCACATAAAGAACGATATTAATCAGGAGTGCCGCCAGGAAACCAAAAGCCATGTAGCACACCAGCCACAGTATTCCCCTGAACAGTAGTTCATAGCCAAGTATGTATATTAACCATCCGGTTATTGAGATGATTAAGTATTTGAATGTCCATTTTTTTATCCTGATCCGGGGAGACTTTTCCTGGATGGCTTTCTTTTTGGATCCATTAAATGTCAGAAGTGTGATAATGATAAGTGTACCCAGAAGTACGTACCAGTACTGTCCGGATTTGCCGGCAGTCATGACGGTTTCTGAAAGATGCAGTCCTGAGGTTGTCGCAAACAGGATAAAAGGAATGGCACCAAAGAGCAGGAAGCCTGTTATTTTTTCAGCAAAGAACAAAAGTCCTGGTTCCCGTTCCGGACCCGCTAAGATTCTGCGGGCAGGACTTAGCTTTGTGATAACATAGTAAAGTGCAAAAGCAACAACTACATAAATGATTGTAATTACTGCGTAGCCATGCCAGTTTTCCTGATATGCCGTCATGGTGATCAAAATTCTGATCAGATTGGGTTACAGGTTTAATAATACCAATGTACGATTAAATCTGCAAATTACATATGGAGGTGATCTAATGGATTATTTATTCGCACTGTGGATTATGTTTCCGGGCGGGGAGCCGTCAGGGCTTAAATGATCCTTCGGGAGGGATTACTCTCCCGCTCTGCGGGCTCGTGATCCCGTTCGGAGAAGCCTGCACCGGTACTGAAGGTATACGCCGCAGGCGCATACTTTTCTGTTTTTCCGGTATGCTCCTCATGAGCAAGCTCATTCCCCCCCGAAGGATTACTCTCCCGCTCTGCGGGCTCGTGATCCCTTGAGAAGGAACCGGCAGACCACAGCACTCTCTCATGCATTGAGGTGCATGAGAGTCTTTTATTTTCCGTCATAACTCGCCCCGGCAAGCCGGGCTCATTCTGCCGTAAAATAAAAAACCTGTTCCGTCACTGACGGAACAGGAGTGCTGTGGTCGGCGGAGAAAGAGGGATTCGAACCCCCGGTCCAGTCGCCCGGACAACGGTTTTCAAGACCGCCGCAATCGACCACTCTGCCATTTCTCCGCCGCAAATATAGTATTTTTTTGTTTTCTCACTCTGAGAGCCGGACAATCACCCTTTTATTTCATTGTTTTAGATAATAGCTGCATCTGTAACTCCCAAAAAATGGGCTTATGGTAAAGCTGCTAACGCTACGTTCGTCTAAAAATGGGCACCTTTTGTCGTTCAAAATGCTCATTTCACATAAAAATAAGCCTCCCGGCATGAAAAAAGGGCTAAAATCCTTGCTTTTGAATTTTAATGAAATAAATTTGTATGCAATTAGAAGATTTTGGTTTAACCCTAAAATTGATTTGACTATGACAAAAAAAGAACTTGTAAGCAGCATTGCAAAAAAAGCAGGACTTTCACTTAAAGATGCCAACATCGCTCTGAACGCATTTGTAGGTTCATTTGGTGACGCCATGAAAAAAGGCCAGAGGCTCCAGCTCCCCTCAATGGGTACTTTCAAAGTTGAGAAGAGAAGCGCAAGAGTTGTTCGCAACCCGCGCACCGGTGCCAAACTGAATGTTCCAGCCAAAAAGGTTGTTAAGTTCAAAGCTGCTCCGGCACTCACGAAGGGCCTGAAGTAAAAGTTTCAGGGGTGCTGCAGCACCCCTTTTTTTATATAAAAAACTGATGCCGTCACCGACGGCATTTTTTTTTGACGTATCAAAATTTATTTGCAGAGTTCATTGAATATTTTTTTTAGTATATTTGTTTTCCACGCACGGTGAAGCAACCACCCGCATCGAAATGAACTGTATTATCGTAGATGATGACCCGATCTGGTGCAAGACCCTCGAGCAATTCGTAGGCCGATCATCAAGCCTGTCTCTGGCTGGGACCTATTCAGACTCAGTCTCAGCCCGTAATGCACTTATGTCACGCAGAGACATCGAGCTCATCTTTCTTGATATCGAGATGCCTGAAATGGATGGCTTTGATTTCCTTTCAAGCCTCGAAATGCCTCCTCACATAGTTTTTGTCTCGGGAAGTGAGGATCATGCTTTTGAAGCATATAACCATAACGGCATTGATTATCTTCTTAAACCCATTTCCTATGCACGGTTCTGCAGGGCGGTGGAGAAGATCATGAAATACTATTCAGGTCGCCAGATACCGGCCACCGCCGGCGATGAGGAGATATTCATCAAGAAGTCCTCCTCTCTCGTGAAACTGAAACTCAAGGAGATCCTTTACGTTGAAGCGCTGGAAAATTATGTCAGTGTCATCACGCGTGATGAGAAATACACAATACATTTTACCATGCGCGCCATTGAACAGCAGCTCCCATCCGGCCTCTTTTTCCGGATCCACCGCTCTTACATGGTCAATAAAAGCGTTATCAGGTCAATAAGCGAAAACAGCCTGACCATTCTCGTGGGTAACACCCCGAAAACTCTCCCCGTAGGCAAGTCGTACCGCGACGGGATCATGAGCTATATCAACATAATGACACGTTAAATGCCGTCACTGAGGCAGCTCTTCCTTGAGCATCTGGGACAGACCTCCGGTGCTCCGCTTATGCTTGAGATAGAGAAGGCGGAAGGCTCTTTTCTCTATGACAGGGAAGGGAAAGACTATATTGATCTTATCTCAGGAGTATCTGTAAGCAATACCGGCCACCGCCACCCGGATGTAGTGGCTGCCGTTAAAGATCAGGCAGACAGATACCTGCACCTCATGGTATACGGCGAGGTGATACAGAGTCCCCAGGTTCTGTATGCCACCCGCCTGGCATCACTGCTGCCACCCTCACTGCAGTCCGTGTTCTTCGTTAACTCAGGGAGTGAGGCTGTCGAGGGTGCTCTCAAGCTTGCCCGCAGGTATACCGGGAGGAATGAGATAATCTATTTCAGGAACGCCTATCACGGATCGACAACGGGCGCACTCAGCATCCAGGGCTCCGAGACCTACCGCAATGCCTTCAGACCGCTGATGCCGTCAACCACCATGGCGGAGTTTAACTCAGAACTGGCTGCCGGGATGATAACTGAGCAGACGGCAGCGGTGATACTCGAGCCGGTGCAGGCCGAGGCCGGCGTGATACAGCCTGACAGTGGCTTTCTTGAGAGCCTGCGTTCTGCCTGCGACCGTCACGGGGCGCTACTTGTCTTCGATGAGGTGCAGACAGGCTTCGGCCGTACGGGACACCTCTTCTCGCTCTGCAGGTACAACGTGATACCGGATATACTTGTCCTTGCCAAGGCCCTCGGGGGCGGACTGCCGCTGGGTGCCTTTATCTCTTCCCAGGAAATAATGTCATCCCTGACCAATAATCCGCCACTCGGACATATTACCACCTTCGGAGGACATCCGCTGTGTTGTGCCGCCGGACTTGCCTCACTGGAGGTCATTCTGAGGGAAGACCTTCCCGCAAAAGCCGCCGCAAAGGAGAGACAGTTCAGGGAAGAACTTTCTCAACTGCCTGTCAGGGAGATAAGGGGGGAGGGGCTCCTTCTGGCTGTGGTGCCGGAAGAGAAAAAGATCATACCGGAACTTGTCAGGCAGGCTCCGACGTACGGATTGCTCCTTGACTACTTCCTCTTCTGCGATGATGCCTTCCGTATCGCTCCTCCGCTGACAATTACACATGACGAGATTTCCTTCGCATGTCAGCGTCTGCGAAGCCTCATGCACGATCTTAGCAGCGGCAACTGACACTCTGTCATATTTGCCTCCCGCGGCACACACTTTGGAGAGCGTGGGCAGGATAAACATGAAAACTAATCATATGGAAAAAGGTAAAATCGGAGTAACAACGGAAAACATCTTTCCTATCATCAAGAAATTCCTCTATTCAGACCATGAGATCTTCCTCAGGGAACTGGTATCAAACGCGACAGATGCAATACAGAAGCTGAAGACCCTCTCTTCAGCAGGTGAATTCAAGGGCGAACTGGGAGAACTGCAGGTGAAAATCGCTGTCGATCCCAAGAAAAAAACAATAACAGTTTCTGATAACGGCATCGGGATGAGTGCTGAGGAGATTGACAAATACCTGAATCAGATCGCCTTCTCAAGTGCAAATGAATTCCTTGACAGGTACAAGGACCAGACGAGTGTGCTTATCGGACACTTCGGCCTTGGATTCTATTCATCATTCATGGTCTCTGACAAGGTTCAGGTCATATCGAAATCATACCTTGACGATGTGCCTGCAGTAAAGTGGACCTGCGACGGGAGTCCCGAGTATTCTTTAGAGGAGACCACGAGATCAGAAAGGGGCACTGACGTCATACTTCATATCGATAAGGATTCCAAGGAGTTTCTGGAGGAGAGCAGGATAGAGACGCTCCTGAAGAAGTATTGCCGTTTCCTGCCGGTGACTGTCGCCTTCGGAAACGAGAAGGAGTGGAAGGACGGCAAGATGACCGACACGGGGAAACCCAGGGTGATCAACAACACCCGTCCGGCATGGACCCGCAAGCCCTCTGAGCTCAAGGATGAAGACTACCATGGCTTCTACCGCGAACTCTATCCCATGGGTGACGACCCTCTGTTCCACATACACCTGAACGTCGATTTCCCCTTCAAGCTTACGGGTATACTCTATTTCCCGAAGATCAGAAACAACTTCGAGATACAGAAGAACAAGATACAGCTCTACTGCAACCAGGTCTTCGTGACCGACTCGGTGGAGGGGATCGTACCCGATTTCCTCACCCTGCTTCACGGCGTCATCGATTCCCCTGATATACCTCTTAATGTCTCGAGAAGCTATCTTCAGAGTGACTCCAATGTAAAAAAGATTTCAGGCCACATCACCAAGAAGGTTGCAGACAGGCTGGCTGACATCTTCAAGAAGGAGCGCGAGAACTTTGAAAAGAAGTGGGATGATCTTAAACTCTTTATAGAGTACGGGATGATCACCGAGGAAAAGTTCTTCGAGAAGGCATCAAAATTTGCACTGTTCAAGAACACCGAAGGGAAATACTTCACCCTGGAGGAGTATGACAAGATCATAAAGGAGAACCAGACCGACAAGGATAAGGCTCTGATACACCTGTACACCACAGACGCAGTGGCGCAGCATACCTATCTCACCAAGGCAGCAGAAAAGGGCTACGATGTTCTTGTGCTTGACGGTCAGCTTGATACGCATCTTATCAACACGCTCGAGTCAAAAGATCAGAACTCAAGGTTTGTAAGGGTCGACAGTGACGTCATAGAGAATCTGATAAGGAAGGAGGAGAAGCAGTCGTCGAAGCTCACGCAGGCACAGTCTGATGACCTGACACAGGTCTTCCGGAGCCAGGTGGCAGACAGTGACAAGACTCACTTCCAGGTCAGGGCAGAGAGTCTTGACGAGAATGATCTCCCGATGGTCATCACTCAGAGCGAGTTCATGCGCAGAATGAAAGACATGGCCCAGTTCGGAGGCGGATACTCTTTCTACGGTGAGATGCCCGACAGCTATAACCTTGTGCTCAACACCAATCATCCGCTTGTCATATCACTTGCCGGGGCGCTCGACAGTGAACATGGCGATGAGCTGAAAAAGAACAGCGCCGGGATTGATAAAACGAAGGTTGAGATAGACTTCATGGAGAAGGAGCACGGCAAGAAGAAGCCGGAGGAGAT
>JALOMM010000001.1 GCA_025455535.1 Bacteroidales bacterium
CACCCCGGCATGTTCCGAAAGAATCTTTTGTACAAGGCCCGCTTCCTTGAGCCTGTCAGTGATCTTAATGCCAATTACTCTTACCATATACAGTGGATGTTAGTAGTAAAGATCCCTTTCTCCGTTCTTAATGCGGTCTAACTTGTTTCTTACGCTCTCTTTCATGCTTTCATCCAGACCTGACATGTTCTTCTCGATTGCCTTCCATCCCTTCTCGGCCAGTTCGGGGGAAGCATAATCGACAATATACTCTGCCAGTGTAAGGACAGCGTTTGGAGTGCAATACCGTTTAATGAACCCCGGTACTGAAAACTCCATGAAGTGCTCGCCTGTTCTGCCGTTGCGGTAACAGGCGGTGCAGAATGACGGGATGTAATCATTGTCAATCAGCTCATCGATGACCTCAGCAAGCGATCTCTCATCACTTATCCTGAACTGCTCACGGTTCAGGTTCTGCTCCTCATTCCTCGATGCTGAGTAACCCCCGAGCTCAATCTTTGTTCCGCCGTCTATCTGTGATACTCCGAAAGCCATGGTCTCTGACCTCACGTCAGGCGTCTCACGGGCAGTAAGTATCAGTCCGGTATAGGGCACCGCAAGACGGAGGATGGCAATCAGCTTCTTGAAGTCCTCATCGCTTACCTGGTACTGACCGTTCAGGTTAAGCGCAGAGGCATCCTTAATCCTTGGAAAAGAGATAGTATGAGGCCCCACGTTGTAACAGGCTTCCAGGTGATTGGTATGGCGGACAAGCCCCATGACCTCGAAACGCCAGTCGTAAAGACCGAACAGCGCACCGATACCTACGTCATCGATGCCGGCTTCCTGTGCCCTGTCAAGGGCAGTGAGCCTCCATGCATAATCCTTCTTTTTGCCCCCCAGGTGATACAGTTTATATGCCTCAGGGTCATATGTCTCCTGGAAGATCTGGAAAGTACCAATACCTGATCTTCCGACAGTACGGAATCCGTCAATATCAAGAGGGGCGGCATTGATGTTCACTCTCCGGATCTCTCCCCTGCCCTTCTTTATTGAATAAACCAGACTGACAGTATGAGCGATATACTCAGGATCATATTCCGGATGCTCACCGTAGACCAGTATCAGTCTTTTCTGCCCGTTATCCTCCAGTGCCTCCACCTCGTCCCTGATCTCGTCATCAGAAAGGGTCTTTCTTCGGGCAGATGTGTTGGTGACCCTGAATCCGCAGTACATGCAGTTATTGCTGCATTTATTGCCTATATAAAGAGGTGCAAACAGTACTATTCTGTTTCCGTATACCCTCTTCTTCAGCTCCCTTGCTCCCTCCTTTATCTCTTCAACAAGATCTCCCCCGGCGTTTATGAGTACGGCTGTCTCAGCCAGTGTGAGGCGTTCCTTTGAAAGCGACTTGGCAATTATCTCCCTTACCCTGTTTCTGTCAGGCTGAGCCCCGCTGAGGTGTGACCATATCTCTGCAGGATCTATAAATGGCTCCATCCGAAGATCCGGGACAGCGCATTTTTCCGGATTGAATTTCATTGTAACATCTTTAATTTTTCTTCCCCTTCAACCAACATGCAAAGATAGCCATTAAGAATCTCAGGAGATATGATTTAACTCAGAAAATGAGCTCTTTCATCTCCGCCAGGCCGGCGGCAAGGAATTCCCCTGCCTCACTCTCAGGACGGTAAGCCGAAAGACGTTTATGGAAGAAGAGGGTGATCCGTTTCCCGGGGAGGTCATCCTCATATTTTTCAAGATGCAGCCATATCTCAGGAAAACCGGAGCCAGAGTCGCGGATGTAGACCATTCCCCTTGAATAGAAAGTGTCGGCAGCACAGGAGACCGCATACAGTCCCGGCGGGGGGACTAACTTTGTCTTCTCCGTGACAGGCACTCTCATCATAGGCATCTCAGCTGAAAAGGGGGAGGCCTCCCCTGCTGCAACACCTATTATAATATAAAAATGGTCAAGATAGGCGTTTGCCCTCTGTATATATCCCTCCGATAATGCCTGGCGTATCCGCGTTGAGCTGACGGTCTCATTCTGAACCTCCTGCATCGGTATCTCCTCGGCTTCAAACCCGTAGGCACCCCTCCATTCCCACAGCTTGCGATAGTCACCCTGCTGGTTGAACCCGAAATGGTGGTTCTGCCCTACCACTATCACCCTTGCCTTCATGATGCCGCACAGTATATCCCTGACGAACTCCTCCCCTGTGGTTTGCGAAAACTCCCTGGTGAACTCTATTATTATCAGGTTATCAAGTCCGGCTTTCCTCAGGAGCTCTGCCTTCTCCTCCTGGGAACAGATCAGCTTCAGTCCCCTGCCGACAGTCTCAGGATATAAGACTGCCCGCGGATGAGGGTGAAAGGTAATGAGGACAGATTCGCCGCCATATGTGGAAGCGAGACTCTTAAGCCTGCGCAGGATTGTCTTATGTCCGATATGTACTCCGTCAAATGTGCCTGTCGTTACTACAGGCGAAGGAATTGCTGCCGCCTCTTCAAAACTCCTGAAAATCCTCATCAACAGATTACTCTACTGGTTCTCCTTCACAAAGTACGCCACCTTCTCTATGGAGGTGATCATGTCAAACTCCTCGAGATAAACATTCTCGGGCACGTTAAGCGAAACAGTGGTGAAGTTCAGGATACCCTTGATCCCGTAGCTTACAAGCTGGGCAGTAACCGCTTTCCCCTGGTCAGGAGGGACGGTCAGGACCCCTATGGTTATGTCAAGCTCACTCCTGAGCCTTTTGAAATTATCAAAATGGTAGCACTTGACACCGGACACCACCTTGTCAACCTTCTGCGGATCTATGTCAAAGGCAGCGACGACATTCAGTTTGGTCCTCTTACCCATGAAATAACCTGTAATGGCGCGACCGAGGTTTCCCATGCCGATGATAGCCACATTAAGTCCGGTCGGTGCATCAATGATGTCGCCGATGGTCTTTATCAGCTCCCGTATGTCATATCCCTTGCGCATCACGCTGCCGTAACCTATAAGCATAAGGTCACGCCTTACCTGTACGGCTGTGATGTGCAGCAGCGCTGCCAGCTCATGGGAAAAGATATAACTTCTGTTATCAGCGAGTGATCCGAGAAGGGCCCGCCTGTATTCACTGAGGCGCTCAACTGTTTTGCCCGGTAGTTTTTTCATAATTCTGCCTTTATATTGGTAACCTGAATTTTTGGAATTGTAACCCTGAAGACCGACCCTTTGTCAGGAACACTCTCAACGTTAATGACACCGTGATACAGCTCCACAACCTTTTTCACTATGGAGAGTCCCAGCCCGCTGCCGCTGATGTTCCTGGTCTTGTCATTCTTTATCCTCGAGAACGCTTCAAATAGCATTCCGCACTCATCGGGGTTCATACCTATGCCGGTGTCTGCCACCGACAGGTTGAACTCAGTGTCATCGCAGCCGACGCTTATGGTCACTGTACCTCCCTGTTTATTATACTTGACCGCATTTGATACGAGGTTGTTGAATATTATCTCAAAATCATTCGGGTCTGCCCATATCTTACCGCACCCGGTGATATCGGTAACGAAGTGTATATCCTTCTGAATGGCGTACGGACTAACGGTTACGACAGCCAGTGAAGCCATCTCCCGCAGGTCTATCTCCTGCATCTTCTCAAGCTGCCTCTCAAAGTTCACCTTTGTAAAGTCGAGAAGATCCATTATCAGGTTGCGCATCCCCTCTATGCGCTGCAGCGACCTGTCAATTGATGAGGCATACTCCTGCAGCGAGTCGCCCAGCTGTCTTTCCTGCATCATCCTGAGATACCCCTCGATGGCGTTCAGCGGTGCTTTAAGCTCATGTGAAAGGACCGAAAGGAACTGGAACCTGACCTTCCTTCCCTCCACCCTGAGTTTTTGTGTGATCCTCCGGAGATACTGCTGCTTGGTTATCTGCTCAATGGAGGCTTTCAGCTCCTGCGGTGTAAAAGGCTTGGGGATAAAATCTATCGCGCCGTCACTGTGCGCCTTTACCGCAACATCGAGCGAAGCATACGATGTGATCATCGCCACGACGATGTCATAACTCTTTTTGCGCACGTACTCCAGCACCTCTACACCCTGTATTCCCGGAAGCTTGTTATCAAGGAGAAGGATGTCAGGCATTTCCCTGTCGATGATTTCTATCCCCTCCTCGCCCGTAGCCGCCTCAAGGACCTCAAATGTATAATCCTCATCCATGAAGGGGTAGGTGACATGGAAGGTGCGGAGTATCCTTGACACTCCTGACCTGATCCCGGGCTCATCATCAACAACCAGTACCTTAAGCTGTGCCATGGTTATATCTTCAACAGTTGCTTTATTGCCTGGTCAAGCTGCTCAGGCCTGACACCTTTTTCGAGATAGAGGTCAGCCCTTATCCAGTCACGTTCCTGTTCGCTGCTGAGACCGAAGGTGACACCTGTCTCACGGGCTACTGCGGTTGCAAGTATCACCGGCACGCCAGGGTAGAGTCTCTTGATCTTGTAACAGAGAATGAACCCGCTGTCATCGCTCTCCATCATAAGGTCAAAGACTGCAATGTCAGGCCTCATCTTCGAAAAAACATGCTCCGCCTCCGCCTGGCTCTCGACGGCCATGACCTCATAACCGCACTTCCTCAGGTGATATGCCACCTGGAAGAGGTAATCGGGATCATCATCCGCAACCAGAACCGTGTATTTTTTACTGTTCATCAAATAACAAATATTAAAATTAACTCATTATCAGTAATTAAAAATGATAAATATAAGTGCTCATTCCGGCCTTCTCGGTAATATTATCCTGAACTTCGTTCCAGTGGCTCCTTTGCCCGTATCAGCATTTGTCTCCACGGTTATCTGTCCCTTGTGCATCTTTACGATGCCGTATGTCGTTGCCAGCCCGAGACCGGTCCCTTTTCCTATCCCCTTGGTTGTAAAGAAGGGTTCAAAGATCTTTGGCTTGTCTTCTTCCCTGATCCCTGTGCCGGTGTCTGACACATTGAAGATCACGTCACTGAAGGTATCTTCAAGGCAGATCTCGAGTGTGCCTCCTTCAGGCATGGCGTCAATAGCATTCCGGAACAGGTTCGTCAGAACCTGCGTCATCTGTTCCGCATCAATTGATGCGTCAGGATTTGTTGTACGGTCTGTGATAACAGTCTTTATGTTTTCAGGGAAGACCACGCCCGACACGCTCCCTTCTGTAAGCTTCCTGATATCTATGTACTGGTGGTTGACCTGATTCTTCCTGGCGAAGTTAAGCAGGCCGGCAACAATCTTTTTGCACCGGGCAGCCTGTTCGGCTATCAGCACCAGATCCTCCCTTACCGGATTGTCCGGGGTACATTCGTCCAGCAGGATGTTGCTGTACATGATTACCACCCCAAGCGGGTTATTAAGCTCATGAGCGATACCTGCCGACAGCTGTCCCATATGTGCAAGCTTCTCAGACTGCTTGAGGGCGTTCTGCATTGTTGTAAGCTTGGCGTTGGAGAGTGCCAGGTCATTGACAGACCTGTGCAGCTTTTCAATGGTATAGGGGAGGCACATCTCCTCTTCTGCAAGTCCCTTGACAATAGCCGTTGCGTGTTCAAGGCATGTCTCATAGCCGCAGGCACCGCAGTCGAGGTGGTCCTTTGCCGTCACCTTGCCCATCGAGGCAAGAACTCTCCTGACCTCCTCTTCCTCGGGCATATGCCTGCGCATATCCTCCGGACGAAAGCGGACCGAAAGATCAAGCCGTTCATACGTCTCGAGGTTTTTCTTCCACCCGTTCATGTCAAGGGCATCCATCTTCTGCTGGGCATAACTGCTTACCAGTGCCCTCCTGTTGTATTGCTTGCCCCCTTTGCTCATCCCCGGGCCCATGATGCAGCCATCGCAGCACAGCAGCTCAAGATGCTGGCCGCCTATCATCCCCTCCTCAAACTCCTTGATGGCCTCCTGGAAGTCTATCCTTCCCTCTGCGGCAATTATATTACCGCTGATTGCATCATCATTCACCCCGGCAGTCTGAAGCAGCCCCCTTGTGACGGGGAAGATGGCTCCCCTGCCACCCAGCGGCGGATCGAACTCTGAAGGTGTGACAGAGTCGGGAGTGACACCTGCCGAATCGATCATCTCCCTGAGCTCAAGGAATGTGATCGCTGCATCAACTTCACCGTTCTCAGATTTTTTTGCAACGCATGGACCGATGAATACTATGGAAATATCTTCTCCGTACTTTAACCTCATCACCCTTGACATGGCCACCATCGGTGATACGACCGGCATGAGGCTGTCAGTAAGCTCAGGATGGTAAAACCTTATGAAGCTGACGATCGCAGGGCAGTCTGATGAGATATAGTTCTTCCCGTCAGCGTTGTTGATCATGTCGCGGTAACGGTGCGCCACCAGGTCAGCACCGAACGATACTTCTGCAACATGGCTGAAACCAAGTGCTCTTATCATGCCCACAATCACCCTGTGATCCTTGACATCGTGGAACTCAGCAGGGAAACTTGGTGCTATGATGGCAGCTACCCTGCCCTGCTTCTCAAGCAGTTTTCTGACAAGATCCACGGTATTCGTAAAGACCTTTGCACCCTGGCTGCATACCTTGGTGCAGTTGCCGCACGCGATGCACCTCTCGGTAATCACCTCAGCCTGACCTCCCACAATACGTATTGCACGTGCCGGGCACTCTCTCACACAGGTGTAACATGTGCGGCACAATTCTTTTATGGTATATACAAGCATCCCGTCAGGTATTAAAGCAAAACGTCCCTTTTAGAGAAATGAGTATGAAACAAGTGCCTGTCTGTCAGTTCAGGGCACTGTATGAAGGTATCGTCGTAAAGCATCGAGACAGTAGCTGAGTTCTCCGGCCCTCTCACGGCATCCTGTTCATCAGCCTGATAGATGAATCTGGATCGCTGCCTGACAGCCTCTTTTGATCCGGCAGGTATCATCCCTCCTCCGTTTACGCATCCGCCGGGACAGGCCATCACCTCAATAAGGTCATACGAAGATCCTTTGTCAAGCATCTCTCTCAGTTTTTCAAATCCCTTCAGTCCGTCAACCACTGCAACCGACCAGGTGAGGTCACCCTCCGTGACAGACCCTTCCCTGAATGGGTTGCCTGAACGAAGTTTCTTTACGGCACTCTTGTCAGACTCCGTTCCTCCCGCCCTGATGGCAAGTGAGCGAAGCACTGATTCAGTGAGGCCTCCGGCCGTCTCTGCCAGCAGTGCTGCAGAGCTGCGCTGTGACATGGGTTCGTCAGCAGGCTCCGGATCGATGTTTGTTATGTCAATTCCGTAAAGCACTATCAGACGGGCCAGCTCTCTCACGGTGAGCACAGTATCTATGTCACTGATCCCCTTCCGCGTCATGCTGTCACGACGCGCTTCAAACTTCATGGCGGTGCACGGGGTTACAGAGACCGTGTATACGCTTGATTTTTCTTCTGTTGCAGCCAATGCCGATTTGATTATCGCACCTGATATCTGCTGGGGTGTCTTGAGTGTTGAAAGCATAGGCAGGAATTCAGGGAAGAACTGTTCACAGTATTTGACCCATGCCGGGCATGCAGAAATGACGACAGGCTTTTTTTCTCCATTCTTTCTGGCAGCTTCCACAGCATCGGCAAGCTCTTTTATCAGGATGTCTGTTCCGGCACCTGAGAGGAAGACCTTTTCAAATCCAATTTTCCTTAAGACAGCGTTGAGCACCCTGTCGAAGTCGCGCTGATACTTCACTCCCAGCTCATCGGCAAGTGCGTATGGCACCAGGGGTGAATACTGAATCACACGGGTGACATCGCTCTTACTCAGCTGCTCCTGCACCTCGGTGACGTAATGCTTCTCATGGAGGGCACCTGTCGGGCATACGAGTACGCACTGTCCGCAGTGAATACAGCTGGAGAAGTTCAGGTCGCGGTCCATGGCAGTGCCGACATGCGTTGCCCGGCCTCTGCCTATGAAATCGATCGAGGTAGCCGTGACTGACTCTTCACACACTCTGATGCAGCGGCCGCAGAGGATGCATTTGGAGAGTTCCCTGACAATGGCAGGGCTCGACTGGTCACGGCGCGGTTTTATCTTCCTGCCCCGTATGCGCCTCTCCCGCACCTGAAGCTGGTCAGAGAGCTTCTGCAACTCACAGTCAAGGTTGCGGTCGCAGTAAAGACAGTCATCAGGATGGTTTGAGAGAAGCAGCTCGACAATGGTCTTTCTGGCCTTTATAACCCGCGGCGAGTGAGTGCGGATCTTCATCCACTCTTCTACCAGGGCTGAGCAGGCCGTCACAAGCCGCTCCCTTCCTTCAACCTCCACCACGCACATCCTGCAGGCGCCGGTGGGGGTGTACTCCTGCATCCGGCAGAGGGTGGGTATCATTATGCCGTTGCGGTTGAGTGCCGAAAGAATCGTCTCCCCCTTCTCGGCCCTTATACTCTTGCTGTTTACTTCTATTGTGAACTGCATGGTCTATCTTACTGTTACGGCACTGAACTTACAAACATCATAACATATCCCGCACCCTATGCACTTGTCATCGACGATGAAGTAGGGCTGAAGACGGGTGCCGTAGATGGCATTCACAGGGCATTTCGCAGCGCATACCGTGCAGCCCGTGCACTTGTCGACATCGATGCTGAATGTTCTCAGACCGCGGCATACGTTGGCACGGCACCGGCGGTCGAAGATATGCTCTTCAAACTCCTCCCTGTAATTGTTCAGGGCGCTGATGAACGGGTTGGGAGCTGTCTGCCCGAGGCCGCAGAGCGAAGTGTCTTTCATCACCGCGGCAATGGTCTCAAGCTGCATCACACCCTTAAACCTCTCAAGAGTGGCATTGGAGTCCTCCGTCAGGGGCTTGCGGATGACATTCTCAAGTATCTCGAGCATGCGTCCCGTACCCTCGCGGCACGGGATGCACTTGCCGCAGCTCTCCTTATGGATGAATGACATGTAATACCTTACAAAGTCGACAATGCATGTTGTCTCATCAATAATTATCAGTCCGCCTGATCCCATGGCAATCTCCTTTGCCCGCAGAGCATCATAATCCACCGGGAGGTCGAGATCGCTCTCCGTCATGAAAGTGCCGGAAGGCCCTCCTATCTGAAGCGTCTTGAACAGCCGGGCATCACGGACACCGTCAGCTATGCCTTCGACGATGGTCCTGAATGTGGTTCCCATCTCTACCTCGATGAGCCCTGTGAGACGACCCCGGCCCCCCACGGAGAAGAGTTTGGTCCCCTTGCTTCCCTCCGTGCCCATGGTACGGAACCATTCAGGCCCGCGCTCCATGATAAGGGGCACATTCATCAGAGTCTCGACGTTATTTATGACAGTAGGCTTACCGTACAGTCCGCTGGTGGTAGGATATGGAGGTTTAAGCTCCGGCATGCCGCGCCTCCCTTCAAGGCTGCCTATCAGTGCCGTCTCCTCTCCGCAGACAAAAGCGCCTGCCTCCTGCCTGATCACGATATCGAGATTATACCCGCTGGAATAGATGTTATGACCAATAATACCATATTCCCGTGCATCGGCAAGAGCCTTTTTCAGCAAAGCCAGGGGAAGAGCCGAACCGGTTTTCAGGTAAATGACTGCATTCGATGCACCTATGCCATATGCGGCTATGCAGATGCCTTCAATAAGCCTGTGCGGGTCACCCTCGAGCACTGCCCTGTCAGTGTATGCGCCGGGATCGCTCTCCTTGGCGTTGCAGATCATATACCTGTTGTCAGAGGCTGAGTTCAGTGCATATTTCCACTTCAGGCCGGTGACAAACCCTCCGCCACTGCGTCCGCGCAGGCCGCTGCGCTCAACGATATCACATACCTCCTCATGGGTGTAGTTGCGTATGGTCTTCAGAAATGACCTGTATCCTCCGCGGGCAATGTACTCCCCGATAGACTCAGGATCATAGCAACCGCAGTTTCCCAGGACAACCCTCTTCTGCAGCCTGAACCACGGTATCTCCTCGATAAAGGGTATGCCGTTCCATGCCTCGAATCCGGTTGATCCTGACTGTCCGACAAGATCCTCCTCGGGCATATCATTGTGAAAAACGCCATTCAGCAGGGTCTCAATTTTGTCCTCAGTTATATTTCTGAAAATCAGCTTATTCTTACCGGGAAGGTGGATGCAGATCAGCGGTTCAAAGACAGCCGGGCCATGGCATCCCGTCATGACGACCATCGCTTTCATGCCCATTTCGCTGATATACTCCTGAGCCGCTGCTGCGCTCTTTCTGCTTCCTGCAATCACAGCTGCCGAACCGGAAGAGACGTAAATGACAGGTACGGATGGCCTGTCACGCCGTATCTCCGCCAGACGCTTCTCTGTTGCAGCAGGCAAACTGTCAGAGCCGTGCCTGAGAACCTCTGCCGTCAGGAAATTCCTGATATCACTGTTGTCAATTCCTTTCATTTCAGATCAGCCAGAACTTTCAGTTTTGTTATCATCTCCGGAATATCCTCAGCCCTGACATGGGTATGAAATGTCTCGCCCACGCATACCACCGGACCCTCATTGCATCCACCCATGCACGCCGTCAGCTCATAGCTGAATCTGCCGTCACGTGTCGTCTGACCCGGTTCAACCCCCAGGGTCTCCTTCATTGCGGCAATAACCGGGGCTGAGCCGTTGACGAAGCAGGTTGTGCCGTTACATACCCTCAGATGAACCCTTCCGGCGGGAGCGAACCTGAACTGGTCATAAAAGGTCGCCAGTCCGTATATCTTTGTCGTTGACATCCCGAGAAATGCGCCTATACGCACGACTGCCTCCTCTGAGAGATAACCATCCTCCACCTGCACATCCTGCAATATGGGTATCAGGCTCTCATGGCTTCCCGACCTGTAACGGGTGAGAATATCTTCAATCTTACTCATTTCTGAATCGATACAATAATTATGGCCAACACAAAAATAATCAGTTTTATTGTTATTTCAAAAACAATGTTATTTATATAACAATAAATTACTGAAATACTGCATGCAGTGATTGAAGGGGAGAAAAAATATTGTACTTTTGAAAAAAGTGTGACTAACAGGAAATTAATTGAACAAGTCGTACGAAATAGAAATATGTCTCGGAAGTTCTTGTTTTTCAAGGGGTAACAGGGAGGTAGTGCAGGTCATACGTGATTACCTGAGGAAGAACCACCTTGATGACAAGGTAGTCTTCAAAGGGGCGCGCTGCATGAACCGCTGCAGCGAAGGTCCTTTTCTGATAATAAACGGAAAGACTTTCATTCAGACAACTCTGACAGATATAGAAAAGATTCTTGAAAAAGAATTCACTGAACCAGGAAGATGACACCAATGCATTGATCATGAATGCTACTGACCAGGTTATTTACATAAACGAGGATAAGTGCCGCAACTCGTACTCATGTGTCAGGGCCTGCCCTGTCAACGCCATTGAAGTAAGATCCGAGAGAAATCATCCGGTCATTATTGCCGACAGATGCATCGGGTGCGGACTCTGTTTTCTCGCGTGCTCTCCGGGAGCAATAGAGTTTAGAAACTCACTGGGCACAGTCAGGCAGCTCCTGGGATCAGGCCGTAAGACTGCCGCACTTATTGCCCCGAGCATCGCTTCAGAGTTCGATGACATTACAGACTACCGCAAGTTCGTCGGAATGATAAGGAAGCTGGGGTTCGATTACGTTCATGAGGTCTCCTTCGGTGTTGACCTCGTTGCCTTTGCTTACAAGAAGCTCTTCGAGGAGTCAAGCGGGAAGTATTACATAACTGCCAACTGCCCTTCGATAGTGGAAATCATTGAGAAGTACAACCCGGGGCTGGTTTCAAACCTTGCACCCATCGTTTCCCCCATGATCGCCACAGCGATGGTCACCCGTGACCTTTACGGGGATGAGGTTGCAAACGTATTCATTGGC
Organism: Bacteroidales bacterium; assembly: GCA_025455535.1. Lineage (GTDB taxonomy): Bacteria > Bacteroidota > Bacteroidia > Bacteroidales > VadinHA17 > SR-FBR-E99. Next base: position 11,874 of record JALOMM010000001.1, read on the forward strand.
CCATGCATCGACACCAAGGCTGAGGCAGACATCTACAGGGAAAAAAGACTCATTGAGGCAGTCCTTACATTCATCGAGATAAGGCAGCTCTTCGACGAAAACGAGATTCAGGAGAAGGTGGTCAAGATGTCTGAATTTGATCCTCCCTTTGGCAACTGGGGAGCCCTCTACCCCTACCCTGCAGGTATTCTGCAGGCTGCAGGCATCAAGCGTGACCTGGTCTCAAGCCATGTCATCACCGCTTCAGGGAAGGAAGATATAATAGAGGCTATCAACGACTTCAACCACCACATAGATACTATTAAGCACCATTTCAACCTCTTCTTCTGTCCCGGCTGCATGCTCGGGCCAGGGATGATAAGGCATGATGAGAGGTACAGAAGGCGTTCACTGGTGAAGCAGTACGCAGAGAAACGGGTGGAGGCACTCGACAAGGAACAGTGGAACAGAAACATGGAGCGGTGGTCGCGTCTTGATCTCTCCAGGACATATGCTGCAAATGACCAGCGGATACCTGAACCGTCAGAAGAGGCTGTCCAGGAGGTTCTTAAGATCATAGGGAAGGACAGGCGCGCTGATGAGATAAACTGCAATGCGTGCGGATACGGATCGTGCCGTGAGTTTGCCTCTACGGTTGCAAAAGGGCTGGCTGTTCCGGAGATGTGTCATACCTATAACCTGCGCAACAAGCAGGAATATATCGAGACACTGCGGCAGACCAACAAGAAGCTCTCCGAGACAAAAAAGGCGCTGAAAGAGTCTGAAGAGCAGGCAATGAGGGAGAAGGATGCAGCACAGAACGCATCGGAGACAATGAACAGCATGCTTGACAAACTCCCCAACGGGGTTGTGATTGTTGACAATGAGCTTAAGATACTGCACTCAAATGAGAGCTTTCTCAATATCATCGGTGAAGATGCCAGGTCTATTGCCGAGATCATCCCGGGCCTCCGCGGCGCTGACCTGAAGACACTGCTCCCGTTCAATGTATATAACATATTCTCTTTTGTCCTTCGCGAGAACGAATCGGTCATCAGCAGGGATGTGCAGCTTGAGAACAGGATGTTCAACATCTCGATCTTCCCTATACGGCAGAACAGGATTGCGGGTGCTGTTATCCGTGACCTCTTCTCACCCGAGGTACAGCGCGAGGAGGTTATTACCAGGGTCTCCGACGTGATAGACAAAAACCTCGAAATGGTGCAGAAGATCGGCTTTCTCCTGGGCGAGGGAGCCTCAGACACCGAAAAGATGCTGAATTCCATCGTTGAGTCGTTCCGAAAACAGAAGGAAGCTGATAAAAAGCCCTGAAAACAAAATGGAGCGGGAGTTTTTTATAGAGGTCAACAGCCAGCAGCGAAACCACCACGGGGAACGAATCTGCGGTGACGTCTTCCTTTCTGTCAACGTACGTGAAGAGAACCGGATCATAACCGTCCTCTCAGACGGCATGGGCAGCGGTGTAAAGGCGAATATACTTGCCACCCTGACATCGACTATGGCCCTGAACTTCACCCGCGAACACAAGGAGCCGGACCGTATTGCTGAGATAATAATGAACACCCTGCCAGTATGCTCCGTCAGAAAGGTAAGCTATGCAACCTTTTCCATTGTTGACATCGAGAGCGACGGACGGGCAAACATACTTGAATATGATAATCCGCAGTGCATTATCCTGAGAGGGAGCCAGCCCTTCGAACCTGAGTGGAGGGATGTGGTGCTTGACAAGGGGAGGAATGCGGGAAAGAGACTCCGCAAGTGCAGTTTTTACCCTGCCAAGGAAGACAGGATAATACTTATGTCTGACGGGGTTGCACAGAGCGGGATGGGCAGCAGTGCCTGGCCACTCGGGTGGGAAAGGGAAAATGTTCTGCAATATGCAGTCTCGCTTGTAGGAAGCGAGACCTCAATCTCAGCCCATACCCTGGCAGGAAAGATAGTCACCATGGCATATAAACATGACGGATATGAAGCCAGGGATGACATATCATGCGCAATATTGTATTTCAGGGAACCCCGCAAGCTGCTTATCTGTTCCGGACCACCGTATGACCAGGAAAAAGATGGCATACTTGCTGCAAAGGTCAGTGAGTACAACGGCAAGGTTATCCTGTGCGGGGGGACAACGGCAGATATCGTAGCCAGGGAACTGAAGAGGAAGATAGTGGATGAGCTTATCTTTGAAGATCCCGAGCTCCCTCCCGAGAGTTTCATGGAAGGGATTGACCTGGTCACCGAGGGAATCCTTACTCTTCAGAAAGTAAATGAGTTACTTAAGGGATACAATAACTCCGTCAAACTGGGTAAGGGCCCTGCAGACAAAATTGTCAAGATGATAATGGACAGCGATGAGATAAACTTCATTGTCGGTACCCGTATAAATGTCGCACACCAGGACCCGACTCTGCCTGTCGACCTCGAGATACGGCGCACCGTGGTCAAGAGGATAGCCCGGATACTTGAGGACAAATGGCTCAAGCTTATCAGTATCGACTATATCTGAAAAACTCCTCCGCCCTGAGGAAGAGGAACGTCATCACCTCCCTGAGCGACATCCCCTGAGGCAACTCACTGAACACCCTTACTTCCTCGATTTCCGCGCTGTCTGAAATCTCACCCAGCGATCGCACTTCGGCCAGGAAAAGCCTTCCGTACTGCTTCCCCGTCCCTGAGTCAACCGAGTAATATGATACCGGTTCGATTGTGAAATCTTCGGCTCCGGTCTCTTCTGACAGTTCCCTGGCTGCGGCCGCCTCACTGCTCTCACCCGGATCAGGATGTCCGGCCGGAAGCTCGTAACCACCTCTTTTTCTGTGTTTTATAAATAGCCATCCGTTTTCGTACCTGGCCGCCACAGCCACGTACGAAAGCTCTGGCACCATCTGGCCGGCACCGGTAAGTTCAACTGTAATCATAACGCAAAAATATCCAAAAAGCGTTTGCCGGCCTGATGACCGATTAAAGTATTATTTTTGTTGAAAAGCAGCCTGATGTGGATATTCGTTACACTTGTCCTTGTTGACCTTTACGTATGGTGGCGCCTTGTGACAGACCTGCGTAAGCGCAACAAGGTGCTTCAGGCAATAGCTTTTGCCGTCAAGACCGCTCTCTCTGCCATCCTGATATACCTGGTAGCAAAACTTGTTCTGTACAAAGGTCCGTTTGACGATCCGGCAAACGCCTTCAGATATATCGCCTTCGGTGTAATTAACATACTCGTCATTTCTGTTGGTTCAGTATACCTTGGACTAAGCATAATTACGCGGCTGGCGGGAAGGATCATGCGAAGGAGAATGTCAGGGCTGGTTATCACGAATATTATTCTTTCCGGAATTCTTGTCTTTCTCTTTGCAGACGGTTATTTCAGGCAGAGATTCGATGTGAAGATCATCAGGGAGGAGATACCGGTGTGGATTCCGGACAGCGGGCTTGACGGCATGAAGATCATCCTGATCTCAGACCTCCATCTCTCTTCATACCACGGACATTACAGGGAACTGGCCGGGGTAGTTGATTTAATCAACTCCGAGAAGCCTGATCTGCTCCTCAACGCTGGCGACTTCATCACCTTTGGATGGAAGGAGTTCGGGATGTGCGACACCATCCTTAAGAGGGCAACGGCACGCATCGGGTCATTTGCCGTGACCGGCAACCATGATGACGGCAGCTACATGCCTGGTTATGATGAAACATACGGCAGGGAGTGCATGGAGAGGGTCTCCCGCAAGATTAAAGCATCGGGTTATACACTCCTTGATGATACTACTGTTATCATAACACACAACGGCGCACAGTTATCCCTCTCCGGCGTGGTCACCCGCGGTCACCGGCTCAATATGACCTACGGGGACTTTGCAAAGGTGATGGATCAGTATGATGATACCATGTTCAATATTATGCTCTTACATGACCCGGACGGATGGGCAGTTGCTGAAAAGTCTGGCATGCTGCCTGACCTGACCCTCTCCGGCCACACTCACGGCATGCAGATCGGGCTGCCTGTCCCCGGAGGATATATCTCGCCGGCATCAGCAATACACGAATACTGGAAGGGGCTCTACAGTAAGGAGGATTCATTCCTCTTTGTCACGGCAGGACTCGGGACAATAGGGATGGCCGCAAGGATCTTCATGCCTCCCGAGATAATTGTCTTAACCCTCAGACAGGAATAGTTCACATGGTTTGAATACTGAATTACAATTTCCAGTAACTTTGTTGATCCTGATTTTTTTTGAAACCTTATTTCCTTTCTCAACCGACTGACAAACATGAAACTCAGATCATTGTTCCTTCTTGCTGCGATACTTGTGGCAGCTTCATCCTATTCACAGAAGAAAGCGCTGAACCAGATTACTCTCGAAGAGGCACAGAAACAGATGCAGTATCTGGCTTCCGACGCCCTCGAAGGGAGAAGGACCGGCAGCGATGGCAATATAAGGGCTGCTGCGTATATCAGCTCCATGGCACTTGAGATTGGCATAAAACCTCTTCCAGGCCACAATGATCTCTATCAGCCTCTCACCTACCTTAAGGTGTCATCCATCCCCGGTGAGTCGACTCTCACCCTGACCGATTCTGCAGGCAACAATCCGCAGACTGCCGCATTGTTTCCGCTGATGACCCCTTCTGACAATGTAAGCTACAGTGGAGAGGTGGTGTTTGCCGGATACGGGTTTACAAACACGGAAGCAAAATACAATGACTTCGCAGGGGTGTCAATAACTGACCGCATTGTGATCATCATGACAAGGAAGCCCGATCTTCAGGGCAGCGGCATGCCGAACCCCGACGAAGACATAAGCGAGAGTGCAGAGGTGCGCAAGCTGCCTATGCTCATGCTCCAGAAGGCAAAAGCGATTTTTTACGTTGCCGACCCGGCCCTGGGGTCTGACATCTCATCTTCGACACTCTCTATGGGTAGCAGCTACCAGCTGGTACCTCTCTTCAAGAGCCAGGCATTCACCTTCAGCCTGAACGCATATTCGATCACCAGGGAGACGGCAGACATGCTGCTGAAAAATGCAGGGGTGACGCTGGCTGAGATGCAGGACAGCATCGCATCTTCAAAGAAACCGGCGTCATTTATCATCCCCGGACTGAAGGCAGAGGTCAAACTCAATGTATCCAAAGACACAGTAACAAGCTTTAATATTGTCGGCTACCTTGAGGGGTCAGATCCCAAACTAAAAAATGAATGTGTTATATACACTGCACATTATGACCATTCCGGATTTGACAGTTCGGGAAGGATACTCAACGGGGCTAACGACAACGCGTCGGGCTCGATAGGGCTCCTGGGCATCGCCCGCGCATTCAGCTCGCTCGACAAGAAGCCTCTCAGAAGCATACTCTTCTTCTGGACTACAGGAGAGGAAGAGGGACTGCACGGCTCAACATACTATGCAGAGAACCCTCTCTTTCCCCTTGAAAACACCATAGCCAACATTAACTTTGACATGATAGCCAGGTCACGCAGGGAGACTGACAATGGAGCCTCAAATAACGGTAAGATAGATATTACCGGACCTGATACCATCAGGGTCATATCAGCCGGCGAAAGCACAGCCTTCGTAGCCCTGGCAAAAGAGTCATGCCTGAAGTCAGGCCTCTATCCTATTGACGAAGGGAAGGGATCTCACTTCTCCGGCTCAGATCACTATCCCTTCCACAGAAAGGGTGTTCCGGCAATCTTCTTCTTTACAGGCATACACCGCGACTATCACCAGCATACCGATGATTATGAGTTCATCGACTTCGATAAGCTTCTGAAAGTATCAAAAGCCGGATTCCTAACCGGATATCAACTTGCCTCCAGCCGTGAGAGGCCGGTAATTGACAACCCCGTAAAGAAATAGCTGCCCGGTTTTCTCATGAAGAAGAGAACCGTCAGCATTGCCTCCGAAGAGGTTGAAATCGATATCGTCAGGTCGTCACGACGGACGGTAGCACTATATGTGAAGCCCGGTGGCACACTCATGATCAGGGCGCCCTGGTATGTGCCTCTTTATTCTGTGATGCAGTTTGTCAGGGAGAAGTCGGGATGGATCATCAGGCAGAGGGAGAAGATGAAGGATATGAAACCTGCCGTTGAGCCACGGTACGTTGAAGACGGCAGCCTGGTACCGTTCCTGGGAACGAGTATAACAGTAAAAGTTATTCCGTCTGCGCGGGGCAGGCTTGAGCGCGATGGCGATGTGCTCCGTATTTTTCTTCCCGGGATACCCGATCCGTTGAGGATCACCGCCGCCGTCGAAGCGTGGTACCTGATTGAGGCAAAGAATTACTTCACGCAGCGCACCGGCGAGCTGGCAGAGAGGTATAAGGACCATCTGCCGGCACCACGGTCAGTCGGCGTCAGGAAGATGAAGCGGCGATGGGGCACATGCCGCACCAATGGCGCAATATGGTTCAACAGGGAGCTGCTGAAGAAGGATCCGGTACTTATCGATTACGTCATCATCCATGAACTGTGCCACCTCGTTCATCACAATCACGGCAGAGAGTACTATAGGCTTCTGGAGAGCATCATCCCTGACTATAAACTGCTTCGCAATAAGCTCAGGAAT
>JALOMM010000106.1 GCA_025455535.1 Bacteroidales bacterium
AGGAATGCAAGGACGTCATCAACAGCGGCAAGGCACGCCTCGAGACAAGCTTCGAGATTCTCTTCCGCAAGAACTGCCAGGACCTGACTGTTGACCCTGATCCTGCCGGTGGCGAGTCACTCTGGGAGATACCCTTTGCACAGGGTCGTGGCAGACACCTCTATACCTACGGTGTGAGACACCTGAGTGTCGATCAGTATACCGCTCAGGCTCAGGGTGGAGTAGCTGGCCCCCTCCCGAACGTGTTCTATGACTTCGATGTGAAAGACAGCAGGAGAGATGTGACCTGCGTCCCGTACCAGTACGGAACGGCAGTCAGCAGCGTGTCAAAACAGGAATTCAGGGGGCTGAACAGCTGGTGCTTCGGCAAATGGCGCTATGAATGGATGGACCGCAGGGTCACCTCGACGAACGATGACGGTGTCAATAAGATATATATGCGCTATGCAGAGGTCCTCCTGATGGCGGCAGAAACAGAGAACGAACTCACCGGCCCCGCCGCTGCCGCCCCTTACCTGAAACAGCTGCGTCAGAGAGCCTTCGCACAGGCCGACTGGCCCACAAAGGTCGATGCTTATGTCGCTGCCCTCACCAGCAAAGAAATGATGTTCGATGCCATCGTTGATGAACAGGCATTTGAATTCTGCGGCGAGATGGAACGCAAGGCCGCCCTGATACGGTGGAACCTGCTGGCAACAAAAATGAACGAGGCCAAGGCAAAAATGAATAACCTCCGCAACCAGACTGGTGAATATGCTGACGTTCCTTCCAACATATATTATAAGTATGTGGCCGACGAAGACGGCAAACTGACCAAAATCTCCGCATATGGACTCAACAGGGGCGAAACGGCAGATATGTCCGGCTCATATTCAAACTCAATCATCGGATATGTCGGACCCACAAGGATCGATGATGCCAAGATCAACTCGCTCTATACCAACAATCCGGATCAGAACCAGTTCTGGCCGATATGGCAGGTATTCATTGACTCCAGCAACGGAATGCTGAAGAACGATTATGGCTATTAATAGTGTTATGCAATCAACTATGAAAAAGAAAAATATAATTTTCGGATTGATTCCGGTGTTGTTCTCCCTCCTGCTCCTAAACGGCTGCAAGGAGGAGATAGACCCCATTGTGGAGGAGCTCGACTTTGACCGTGCATTCACACCCGTAGGTATCCAAGCTTCAATAAGCGATGTCACGAGGGTGACCCTGACATGGTCTTCGGTAAAAAATACTGACCATTATACAGTTGAGATATGGGAAGGAACCGAACTTAATATAGGATCGCTGGTGCAGAGCACTGATGTGCCTGTATCTGAAGATGTGGTTGTGGTATACTCATACGTGCTGCCGGCCGGCGATACGGATTTTTCTGCAAGGGTGAAAGCCATCAGTTCACTTACCGGGGTGGAAGAATCCAAATGGACCGCTGTTTCATTCAGGACTGCCCCCGAGAACCTGTTTACGGGATACGAAAGTGAAATGACAGGGCTTAATTCCTGTACGGTAAGATGGAAGCCGGGCGTCGTGGCTACAGATCTGGCCTTCGATAACGGGACGAGTGAGATTTTATATCCGATTACTTCCGGAGAACTTTCTGCCGGAGTAAAGTCACTGACAGGAGTGCCCAACGCCAGTTACGAGGTAAGGCTTATGAACACCACCTTTTCAAGAGGATCGATAAACCTGGTGATAGAGGGAGACATTCTGCTTGCTCCGGGAGGTGATCTCAATGCAGCTCTTGACGCCTTGCCGGCAGGAGGGGTTCTGTTACTGACCAACGGCACAAAATACGGCCTCACCGAACCCGATACAGTAACATCAAGCATCAAGATCAGAGGCCTTTACCCTGAAAACTTCCCGACGATTTACCTGATGACCGGATCACCTATTGCCTACCATATGTTCGATATAGGTACTGCAATGACGGCATCCGACTCGCTCGTATTCGAGAATGTTGACATAAGTTGTTATTATGACGACGCCGGTGTGACAAAGCACAGGGGTGTCATTGACCAGGAAGCCAACGCATTTATCATCGGGGCGATAAAATTCAATAACTGCATAATAAGAAACTCAGGCAGGAGTGCGATACGTCTGCGCGGTTTCTCAGGTGGCCAGGTGATCAATAATGTTGAGTTTAACAACTGCATAATGTATGACTTCGCCTTTGACAGCCACTACGGAGTTCTGAACGGAGCCACAACAGGCAACTTCATCAATATCAAATTCAGAAATTCCACAGTGTACAGTCTCAGGGGCGGTATCATCAACTATGGAAGCGGTGCAGGATGCCAGAGCGTTTTAGTCGACAACTGCACGTTCAATGCTGTCACCATGGATGCATCTTCTGCCAGGTACTTCATTGACTTCGGTACAACGGGCAACCTGTCGAACGGGACTTTAACCATCAGCGACTGTATCTTCGGTCAGACCAGTGCACTAGCAAATGGCGTGAGGAACAATCAGATGGCATTGTCAGTAACCGGCTCATACAGTACTTCCGATTTTATCAACGTGGCAGGTTCGATCATTCCTTCCACGACCTCATATGCAGGGGCCTCGACTTCATTGTGGAGCAACCCTGCCGGAGGAGTATTTACATTCGCAGACCCGAATTTTGCCGGGGCTGCCACTGCGGGAGACCCGCGCTGGAAGCCGTAGTGAAAGCTGAGACAGATTACAGGTTAGGTTCTTTATCCGACAGGACCGGGAGTGCATCCCGGTCCGCCGGATATCGGTAAGATTCCATGTTTCATCTGTCATCCATTTTTGTCAGACAACCTGCAACTTCCTGTACCGTGTAGCAAAGAATGAGATCACTCAGAGACCATATGAAGTGGCTGGTTATCCCGGCGATGCTTCTGTTGTCTGACGCCTGCGGCACAGATGACAAAGCGGTCAGCAGGGATTATGTCAATCCGGTACTGCATGCTGACTTTTCAGACCCTGACGTCATCAGGACAGGAGATGATTATTATATGGTTTCATCATCTTTCAACTGTGTACCCGGGCTCCCCGTTCTTCATTCACGCGATCTTGTCAACTGGCAGATCATCGGCTATGGACTGAGAAGACTGGAACCTGAAGATCATTATTCCGAAGTGAGGCACGGTGGCGGGGTATGGGCTCCCTGCATCAGGTACCACGACGGTGAATACTGCATCTACTACCCGGATCCTGACTTCGGGATATATGTCGTGAAGTCAGCAGATCCGGCAGGCCCGTGGTCAGCACCGGTGATGGTCATGCGCGGCAGAGGGCTGATAGACCCTTCGCCACTGTGGGATGATGACGGCAATGCCTACCTGGTATATGCTTTCGCTGGCAGCAGGGCAGGGGTGAAGAGTGTACTCATGGTGAACCGTATGAATTCTGACGGCACGGCGGTCAATGACGAGGCTGTGATGGTCTTCGATGGCCATGATGACAACCCTACTGTGGAGGGACCGAAATTTTACAAACGCAACGATTACTACTACATCTTTGCCCCCGCTGGGGGAGTCACTTACGGATGGCAGCTCGTCCTCAGGTCGAAGAACATCTTCGGCCCCTATGAGAAAAGGGTTGTCATGCATCAGGGGCAGACTTCCGTCAACGGGCCGCACCAGGGAGCCTGGGTAACCACCCGCACGGGTGAGGACTGGTTCATTCACTTCCAGGACAAAGGGGCATACGGCAGGATAGTTCATCTCCAGCCTGTGAGGTGGATCGACGACTGGCCGGTGATAGGATCGGATGATGATGGTGACGGCACAGGCGAGCCGGTAACCTCCTTCACCATGCCGGGCGCAGAAAGAACACATCCGGAAGCCTCTCTTCAGACAGATGATGAGTTCAACGGCACAACGATGGGACTCCAGTGGCAGTGGCATGCCAATCCCTCCCTTACATGGGGATACCCCTCGGAGTCATACAGTTGCTTCAGGCTTAACTGCATCCCCGAACCTGACAGCACTCAAAACCTCTGGAGGGTCCCGAACCTGTTCCTGCAGAAGCTTCCTGCCACGTCATTCACTGCAACGGCCCTGGTGAAATTCAACCTGAGACATGACGGTGAAGAGGCCGGCATGATCATTATGGGACAGGACTACCAGTACATCTCCCTCAGGAAAGAAGAGGGAAAGCATATGCTGAGGGTGGTAAGCTGTACAGACGCAAACAGGGGAGCCGCTGAGGAGGTGATATTCTCATCTGTTGCAGAGACCGGTGACCTCTTTTTCAGGATAGAGATGGGGAAGGAGGCAGTCTGCAGGTTCAGTTACAGCACGGACGGTAAGGAATTTCACCCTGCCGGTGCTCCATTTACAGCACGCCCGGGCATATGGATAGGGGCGAAGATAGGCTTCTTTGCCCTCAGGGAAGGATTTATAAATGATGCCGGATATCTTGATATAGACTGGTTCAGAATTGAAAAAACAGAATAAGCAATGAGCAGAAAATCCAGGTTCCTGACCATGCTGATTATCACGGCGCTGGTCTCCTCATTCGCAGGGGAACAGGATGCCGGATCAGACTGGCATGAGGGCAAAAAAAAGAGTACCAGGGTATGGCTGATAGGCGACTCAACCATGACAGATTACTCACAGGAGGAAGACTATATGTCAAAGAGATATCCGATGACCGGCTGGGGCCAGGTGTTTCAGCAATTCATGGCATCAGATTCGTTGCATATGGTCAGGCATATAATCCGCAGTGACAGTGTCATAGTTGATGACAGGGCCAAAGGCGGTCGCAGTACGCGCTCATTCTTCGAGGAGGGAAGGTGGTCAGAAATTTATCGTCAGCTTCAGCCGGGCGACGTGGTTATGATCCAGTTCGGACATAATGATGCTTCCGTGGCAAAAGGCGAACGGTATGTATCACTTCCAGGATACAGGGAATTTCTGAGACTTTATGTGACACAGTCGCGTGAGAAGGGCGCACTGCCGATCCTCATCACACCGGTGGCAAGAAACTATCCGTGGGAGGATGGCAAGCTGGGAAACACCCACGGTGATTACCCGAAGGCCATGGGAGAGGTAGCTGCTGAACAGGGTTGCCCCCTGATTGATCTGACCACACTGAGTATGCAGTTCTTCAGTGAGAGTGGCGAGGCCTTTGTAACGAGGACCTACTTCATGAACATCCCTGCGGGGCTCTATGAAGCCTATCCCGGGGGGCTGAAGGACAACACTCACTTCCAGCCCGCAGGGGCGATGGCTGTGGCAGCACTGGTATTCCGTGCCATGAAAGAGTATAACATTGATGAGCCGGAAAAAGAAATCAAAAGAAAGAAATAAAATAAATACCCATGAAGACCAGACAACTGTTTTTAATCTTTTCGTCCCTGCTAATCCCGCTCCTGGGCTCATGCGACAGGGGAAGCGGAAATACTGCACAGACGGAGCATCTGTACCGCGGGCTTGAATTTGACATGCCGGTGGTAAAGGAACCCTTGTTCCCTGATAACAGTGTCAGTATAACCGACTTCGGTGCGGTGGGCGACGGCCGTCACCTGAACACGGCTGCCTTTGCAGATGCCATTGACGCGGTCACTGAAAAGGGAGGCGGCACCGTGATAATACCACCGGGATTATGGCTGACAGGCCCGGTTATTCTGAAGAGCAACATACGTATTCATGCTGAAGAAGGCGCCATGGTGATATTCAGTCCTGACAAGAGCCTTTACCCGCTTATCGAAACCAGCTTTGAGGGCTATGACACCTACAGGTGCATCTCACCCATATACGGCAAAGACCTCGAGAACATAGCTTTCACCGGCAAAGGGGTCTGGGACGGGACAGGAGAGGCATGGAGGCCTGTCAAGAAGGATAAGCTCACGGCATCACAGTGGAAGGAGCTGATAGGCTCAGGAGGCATAGTGGGCGAAGACGGGAAGACATGGTATCCCTCCGAGTCATATAAGAGAGGGCAGGAGATGAGCGAGATGAACGTCCCTGTTCAGTTCACTGAGATAGGCGAGTTTGAAACCATAAGGGACTTTCTTCGGCCCGTCATGGTCAGCCTCGTAAACTGCCGCAAGGTGCTGCTTGACGGCCCGGTGTTCCAGAACTCACCGGCCTGGTGCCTCCACCCGCTGATGTGCGAGGATCT
>JALOMM010000107.1 GCA_025455535.1 Bacteroidales bacterium
CCTCTCCTTTGCCGTTCATCAGCCACAGCCCTTCGCTGACCGTTCCTATCCAAATATTCCCGTCATTGTCACAATGCCATGATGCAATGCCTGACCCTCCGGTCTTCCTGTTGAGTTCCATGAAGCCTCCGAAGGTGCCGGTGGAAGGATCAAAGTCATACAGTCCGCTCCTGGTGCCCATTATCACCTTGCCCTGTGATTCACCGATGAAGTTTATCTCCTTTTGTAACGGGGGGGTGTAAAACGAAAATGCGTTTGTGGTCACCGCAGCCAGTCCGCGGCTGAAGAGTCCTATCCAGAGGTTCTCTTCACGGTCGCGGAAGATGGTTCTTACATCGTTGTCAGGAAGGCCTGATCCGACATCATATGCCCCTACGGAAACAACAGAAGAAAGGTCTGCTGAAAACTCAACCTTCAGGACGCCGGATTCTCTTGTGGCAACCATAACGGAAAGCCCTGATCCGGTTACCAGGGCCGGTATGCGGATTCCCTCCAGGGCCGGGTGATTAACCTGTGACGCCATGAGCCTGCCATTCTGACGCGTTATGGCGTAAAGACCTGCACCGTCAGTGCCGGCAACCCAGAGATCATCGGTTACTTTTCTTATTGTCTGAACCCAGGTATACTCAAGCTCAGGGAAGGTGTGTGTTATGACTGCTTCGCTCCCGGTAATACTGGCAATATGGAGATTATCCTGGGTAGCCAGCAGAAGTGAGTCCTTACCGGTAAAGGCGATATCAAAGATCACCATTCCTTCAGCTGCGGCTATCCGGCTCAGGTTATCACCAGACCCGGCATCAGCAAGATATATCCCCTTTGTCTGTGATACTATCCATATTCTTCCGTCAGGGCCTCCGGCAATGCGGTTTATCCTGTCAGCCTCAACCTCTTCCACTCTTGTGAGTGATCCTCCCGGCGTCCATTTATAAAGTGATCCGTCAGTGAGGCCAATCCACATGGTTCCCTTGCTGTCGCAGAAAAGGGCATTCGGATATCCGGAAGCTGTTGTATCAGGTATTTCCACAGGGTAAAACTCGAATCCGTCATACCTGAAGAGACCTGTCTCGAGTCCCATCCACAGAAACCCGTCCCTGTCCTGTTCAAGAACGCTGAGATAACTTCCGGGCAACCCGGTGTTGAGATCGTAAGTCCTGTAGCTGTATGTCTGTGCTTGCGTCTGAGATGTGAGCAGCATCTGTATCAGACAAAAACAGAGTGCTGTAATCAAGATACTTCCTTTTCTGACCATTCTCATTTCTTAGGGGTGACCTTTAACCGGGGCTTATAGACAGGTACCCCGCCGATTGGTGCACTGAAAAACTGGAGATTCTCTCCGTACTGGTTCTCTACAGAGATAACCACATTATTATTTTTTACCAGCTCACCCCTTCGTTTATAGAAACGGAAATCGAGAGATTTGCCTATCTCTGCATCAAGAATAGGCATCCTGTCCTCAACCCAGTTGTCTTCACCTGAAAGCGGCATCACCTGACCCTTCCTCTCAACAGACACAACCACGAAGTCGCCGTCATTGTCCCAGTCAAAGTTCTTCTGTTTGATGTAGATGCACCCGCTGTCGATGAAAGGGTATATATGTGACACGAATGAGGTGTCATTATTGTTCCACATACGGAACGTATATTCATATGTAAATGCATTTGCCCCCTGGATCGGGACATTCTCATCAGACCTCCGTGAGAGGAAGTACCTGTAGAGGTTGCCGTCATCTCCTGAGATACCGTCACATATAATTTTAAATACGTTACTTGAAAACTTCTGATAATACTCCCCGTCAGCCGGATTGAACGGACCGAATGTGAACCACCTCTCATCCAGCTTGTTATCCATAGCGAATGCCCTTGTAGCCAGTAATGTCCCGCTCTTGTAGTTGTTAGTGGGGTGTATCCCTTTGGCATCAGGATGGGTATAGCATCCCTTCCCTCCGTAGACCGAATAGACCATGCGTGTGTTCCAGAAGTTGTTCAGCTCATCTGTCTTGCCGCCGATGTCAGGGTCATAGATCCTTATATAGAACGGATCTTTGTAATCAACCGGGATTGTAAAGAAGAATGTCTGGGAGAAGTCGTCATCGCCCCATGAAGTAATCCTGCCATCAGGCCCGAAAGTGATCAGGAACGGAATATTTTCATCAGGCCCCGGTACTGCCTGGCCTTCTACCCTGCCGGACAGGGCGGTGAGAATCATAAGGATGAATAACTGTATATGCCGGATATCTCTCATCTTCAATTGTAAAAGTATTTAATTTCCATTTCCGGTTACTTCAATGTCCCTGCAAACGCAAACCTCACGTACAACCCCTGACTGATCACGCTCGGAAGTCACAATCAGCTGAATATTATATCTTCCCGGAAGCTGAAAAGTCTTCGATACTTCAATGCCTTCTGAGACAGTATCATCTCCGAAATTCCAGTAGTATCTGGCAATTGTCATACCAGGCAGATATGTCTCACTGGCGTTAAGCATTATTGTTTCTCCTGCTGCCACGGTGTCGGGGGCGGTTATGACAGGCTGCTCAATGTCAAGTATTTCAAGCTCATAAGAGGCCTGACGCTTCTCAACCCGCCCTGTGACAAGATTGACTATGTCAAGGCTGACATCATAAACACCGGGACCGTCATAGCAATGTTCCGCGATAATTCCGGCTGCCCTGCCACCGTCACCAAAGTTCCATTCCCACCTCGATTTCATATCAAGGGTATCGAGCAGGAGTGCCTTTTCATCAACGAACTCATAACAGTAACTGTTACCCTGAAGAGTGTCACATACTGACCACCGTATAATTGTTGATGCAAACCGGAAGATATCGTCATTGTACTTGCGGCGGTTTGAGGAGAAGTAACCCTCAAATCCTCCCGGGACAGCATAGAAGGCAAAGTCATCATCTTCCGAATTTATAGGGTCATCAAGCCTGACAGGCTTTGACCATGTGCCGAAAGAAAGGGTTGAGAACATTATATCAAGCCCTCCCAATCCTCCCGGACGGTCAGATGCAAAATAAAGCCTCCCGGAACTGTGGAGGAAAGGGTGGATCTCAGCCCCGGATGAATTGACATTGCTGCCCAGGTTCACCGGCTTGCTCCACCTGCCATCAATATTCTCGCACATGTAAATATCGTAGCTGCCTGATCCGCCCGGCATGTCAGAACAGAAATAGAGATACCTGCCATCAGCCGAGATGAACGGATAGGAGATGTTAAATGCCGGATCATTGTATTCAAAAGGCTGGATATCTGACCATTGCGAGCCGCTTCGCTTTGCAGTGAAAATCCCGAGCTTGTTTGACTCTCTCTTCTTCAGATTCTTTCCCGGCACTAAATTCCTTGTAAAGTAAAGTGTATTCCCGTCGGGGCTGATTGCTGCAGGTCCTATGTTTGCATCTTTCCCGAGGTTGGAGGCAAGCCGCGAAGGTTTGGACAACTCTCCCTCAGCATTGAAGGGGGCAAAATAGAGATCATAAAGCCTTACACCCTCGGTGTTCTTTTTTGTCAGGAACGGATTGGTCTTTCTGTTCGAGCAGAAGATTATTCCGTCATCTGTCACAATGGGAGCAAAATCATCCGAGCCGGATGAAAGGGATGTGACATGCTGCACCTCAAAAGAGCCCTTTGCCTGCCCGTTCAGCCTGAGGGAAAAAACTGACAGGGTCAATAATAATACTGATATATATACTAAATATCTCCTCATCATCAGAAATATCGTGGCGAAGTGGCGGTTACAGAGAACTCAAACTCATACCGGAGCGTAACTTCATGTGTTCCGTTTGTATACTTGTTCAGGTGACCAAGCTGGTAGTCGAATGAATATCCAATCTTAAGCTGCGGCGTCACCTGCAGGTCGAGCAGCGCCACTGCAGCCTCTTCTGCTATCCTGTATGATCCGCCTATCCAGAGGATATCTGCAAAAATAAGGTTAGCGTTAATATCCACCTCGAGGGGATCAGAGAGCGAATACCTGACCAGTGTTGAAGGCTTGAATTTGAAGCCGTCAGTAAACCTTATCAGCACTCCTGTTGTGAAGTAGGTGGTAAACATGTCATACTTGCGCGAGAGGCTGAACTCGTCATCCTCGTCACTCTGGTATTTGAATATGGAGGGAACAGAGAGACCTGCAAAGAACCTGTCGGTATAATAATAAACTCCTGCCCCCACGTTGGGCATGGTATACTTTTCATTACCTGTCAGAAGCGGATCAGGCGGAGTGCCGTCAGGAAACTTCAGGCTGTTGTAGTCGGTGTTCGAAAGATCGACCCCTGCCCTCAGCCCCATCGATAGCCTCCCTTTGCTCATACGAACGCTGTAGGCATAATAT
This sequence comes from Bacteroidales bacterium, assembly GCA_025455535.1. GTDB lineage: Bacteria > Bacteroidota > Bacteroidia > Bacteroidales > VadinHA17 > SR-FBR-E99. The sequence goes on from JALOMM010000107.1 coordinate 4,330, forward strand.
CCGTATATCCCCACATCTTTGGTGACACCGAAAGTGACATAGTCAGCTGATATGCCAAGTGCTACCTTTTCCTTCTGGTTTATGGGACTGTGAAGAGAGATGTTCTGGAACTGCGGTGCGCCAACAATCTGCGCCCACTGCTTGCGGTATGACAGGTTTGCACTCAGGGCCCCCCTGGTTCCGGCATATGACGGATTGATCACCAGTCCGTTGGTGAGATACTGACTTGTGATGGGTGCCTGCTGAGCAGAGACGGCAGTCTGAAGCACAAGAGCAAAGATCAGTATGAGAGGGATTCTGCTCATCATCTTCTGAGGATTATGTAACCGCTGATATTAGCCTCATATTCAGGGACAGCCATATCAGTTGCACCTGTGATCGTCAGAAGGAAGTAGTAGGTCCCCTCAGGTACCGGGTCGCCGTAGTTATTGAGACCGTTCCACGGATCAAGCGGCACCTCGGTACCGTAGTTCTTTTTGCTGTAGACGACCGCACCTCCCGTATTTATTATTACAAGCTCATTGAAGGTATACTCAAGCCCTTCCACGACAAAATAGTCGTTGATGCCGTCATTGTTAGGCGTTACCCCTTCGGGAATAGTCAGGTTGGGCACAGTGAGCACCACCTCGGCAGGGTCAGCAATACAGACTCCGTTTTCAACACTGAATCTGAGTATGTTATCGCCGAAGCCAAGTTTTTTGACTGCAGAGATCCTGTCATCAGCAGTAGTGAATACCGGGTCTCCCTCACTCTCGACGACGCTCCAGTGCATGCTTGTCGCCGCCCCGTCAAACGTGGCTTCGAGATTCTCGGCAAACTGGTACGGGTGCAGTGAGCGGTCAGGGCCGGCAGAAATGTTTTCAGGCATGAGGTCTATCGTCACTGTCACTGCCGGTGATACGGAGATGCAGCAATTGGCTTCTCCTGAGTAAACGGTCCTTCTGTACTGGGTCGTCGCCGAAAGAAGAGGTGGCTGATAGCCGGCTGTGCTGTTTGTTCCAAAGGCAGCGGCCCATACTGACCCGGATGGTGCTTTCTGCTCCCACAGGTACCTGTACCTGCCGTCACCGCCACCGGGAGCGCTGCCTGTAATAGCTGAAGGCAGGACAGTGTTGCACTTTGTCTGGTCTCCCGTGATTGTGTTTCCGGTTATCTGGGGAAGCACCGTTATCTTAAAGGTGGAGTTCACCGAACAGACACCGGAGCTGACTGTTCTTCTGAACCATGTTGTGTTTGTCAGGGGGCCTGACTGATAGGTCTGGGTTGTTGCCGCAAGAGGGGTAAAGGTTACATTGTCGGTTGATGAAGCCCATATGTACGAATAGGTCCCTGCGCCAAGGCCTCCGCCGGGGGATCCCTGGAGGATGGCAGGAGTCTGTGTCGTGCATATCGTATCATGGGCCGGCGACCCGAGAGTTATATCAAATCCGGTGATAGCCGGATCAACGGTAACCTTGATATCATTGCCCTGGTTGCTGCATACCGAGGAGGTAACAACCCTCCTGTACCATCTGCTTGCGTTCAGTACAACACCTGGAAGAGTCTCTGCCACGGCGCCTGAAATTGCAACAAAGTCAGTGCCGTTGGTGCTGTTCATCCACTGGTACAGGTAGCTTCCTGCACCTGCACCACCAGCGGGGACAGTCCCTGTAAGTGTGGCAGGCACCGAACCTTCGCATATAGTCTGGGCTGCAGATATTGTATTGTTTGTGATTGAGGGATGGCAGAGAAGCCGTACAGAAGTACTCGTGTCCTG
>JALOMM010000108.1 GCA_025455535.1 Bacteroidales bacterium
ATAGCTCGCTCACCTCTTATCTCGCAGTATTCGTTTTATCTTCCGGCACTCCTTACGATAACTCTCCTCTTTAACCTCTTCGACAACTACAGTAAGGTTCTCTATGATGCTGTCCTCGGAACGTTCCTGAAGGAGTTCCTCTTCAGGCTTATCAATTTTGCGATGATCATCCTGTTCTGGTTCGGGATCATTGACTTTGACGGATATATGCTGGGATATCTGGCATCTCAGGGCATACCTCTGATTGTCATCACATTCATCATGGTTCTGAGGAAGGAGATCTCGCTGAAATTCAAGCCCGGATACATTACTCCCGAGCTTCGGAAACAGATCCTGCTGTTGTCTCTCTTCGGTACCCTGACAGGTCTGAGCGGCTATGTCCTTACCACGCTTGACAAGATGTTTATCAATCAATACCTGGGAGAGAGTCAGGTGTGAATTTATTCAATTGCATCATATTTTGCTGTCCTGATAATGATCCCGGGAAGGTCGGTGGCCAAGATATCAATCCCTTTTCTGGCAGAATTGTGGAAGAAGGAGGATCTTAAGACAGTCGACGATATCTATTTACGAAGCAGCATAAATCAATATGCGGCAGGATTACTGATTTTCATCGGTCTGATGGTTAATCTCGGCAACATCTTCCGTATCCTTCCGGAAGAGTACGGATCGAGTTATGCAGTCATAGTTCTCATCGGGCTGGGTAATCTTGTAAATGTCTCGGCAGGCATCAACGGAGTCGTTCTCAGTACCTCTGCGCTTTACCGTTACCAGACCTGGCTCATGTTCATTCTTATAGGACTCTTTGTGATAGCAAGCCTCATTTTCATTCCCCTGATGGGAATCACAGGTGCAGCGGTAGCTTCATTGATATCCAATGCTATTTACAATCTTCTTTGTGTAGGTGTTGTGGGGTGGAAGTACAGCCTCTGGCCTTACCGGATGAATCATCTCCGGATGACTCTTGTTGCTGCCGTTGCCTTCGTTGCAGGGACTCTGGTGCCTGAGATGCCGCTGTTGCCTGACCTGATGCTGAGGAGCGCCCTGGTAACTTTCATTTTTACTGCAGGACTTTATCTTTTAAAGCTTTCAGATGACATGAACAAAATGGTGGATGTCATCCTTGATGTGATCAGAAAAGGGTTCCGTCAGAGCTGATTAACAGTTGGTTTATCTAGTGAATTCAGCAGGCCGGAAAGATGGCCGGTGAGTGCTCTTCGCGAATATTCAAGGTGATGTCCGCTGCGCCGTACAGGTATTCCCCCGGCAACTTTCAGAATAAATTCCTTAATGCCCTCAGCATCGTTGTAGTCATAGAGTCCCTGGTAACCACATTTTACAAGAAGCTGTGCCGCATCTCCGTCTGCCGGTCCAAGGAACAGCAAAGGTTTTTCAGTTGCGAGGTATTCAAATATTTTGCCTGTCAGTATCGCCCTGTTAGAGGGGTGATCAGGGATGACAAGCAGGAGCATGGATGTGCTCATTATCTGTCTAATGGCTTCCGGATGCTCGCAGTATTTAATGAATTCTGTAGTGCCGTTCTCTTCATCAGGCGGGAACAGTGCCCGGATTTCATCAGGGACGCTGCCAACGAATCTCAGATTCACTGCAAGTCCGCTCTTCCTGATCTCATTTACAGCCACGATAAAGCTGTTAACAGGATATGAAGGCGATAATGTGCCGACATATGTTATTGTAAATATCTCAGGAACAGAAGGAACTATCCCCTCAAAATCCTCCTCGTCATATCCGTTTGGCAGGATGAAAATCTTTTCCCTGACTGCGTCAACCTTGCTTTCAAGCATGGAAGCCAGTGTCTGGCCAACAGTCATGACAGCATCGGACTTTGTCAGGACACTCTTCTCCATCGCATTATCTGCCATTCTGGCAATGAATGAAGGGTTGAACATGTCATAATAATAGATGTCTGTCCAAGGGTCTCTGAGATCGGCTACCCATTTGATGGCAGGGAATCTCCTTTTCAGTCTGCGACCTATGAGCTGGGTCGAATGAGGCGGGCTGGTGGTGATTATGAACCGGATATTCTCTTCCCTGATCAGGGCACGGGCTTTTCTGAATGCATATCTGTTCCATCCCCTGCGGGGGTCGGGAATAAAGAAGTTACCCCTGATAAAGCGGCTGATGCGACCCTTCAGGCTCCTGTCTGCGCCGGCTGCGAAGCCGGCATGAGGTATTTTTGACTGGTCCCTGTCATAAAGGGCGAAGAAGTTGGTGGCTTTGGTTCTGTGTATCTCGACATCAAGAGGTATCTCACCGTAGAGGGAAGGATCTCTTGACGGATAGGCGGCATATTCGGGCTTAACGGTAAGAATAACAGGTATCCATCCTGATGATGGAAGATACTTGGTGAATTTAAGCCATCGCTGTACCCCGGCGCCCCCGCTGGGGGGCCAGTAGTATGTGATAATCAGCACTTTCTCAGGCGCCGGTCTCATCTCAAAGTTTCTTTAGCTGCCCCCGAAGGCTCACCTTGTCTGCAATTATTGCCCTTAGATTTGATACAGGCACCCGCTCCTGAAGCATAGTGTCCCTGTACCTTATTGTGACTGTCTCGTCCTCTGCCGTCTGATAGTCAATTGTAATGCAGTAAGGGGTACCGATGGCATCCTGACGCCGGTAACGCTTCCCGATAGAGTCCTTTTCATCATACTGGCAGTTGAAGTCGAACTTAAGCTCGTCTATAATCTTTCGGGAGATGTCGGGGAGGTTATCCTTACGCACCAGTGGCAGTACCGCCAGTTTCACCGGCGCAAGCACTGACGGAAGTCTCAGCACCACCCTGCTGTCAGGCACGCCGTCTTCCTTAGTGAGATCCTCCTCATAGTATGAGGCGGCAATCACCTGGAGGAACATGCGGTCAACACCGATGGATGTCTCAACAACATACGGGATGTATGACTCATTCTTCTCAGGATCAAAGTACTGCATCTTTTTGCCGCTGTACTCCTGATGCTGTCTGAGATCGAAATCGGTACGTGAGTGAATACCCTCAACCTCCTTGAATCCGAACGGGAATTTGTATTCTATGTCTGCGGCTGCATTGGCATAGTGTGCAAGCTTGTCATGATCATGGAACCGGTAATTGTCATCGCCGAAGCCTAATGCCCGGTGCCATTTCATTCTCGCCTCTTTCCAGTGGTTGTACCATTCGAGCTCTGTGCCAGGCTTGACGAAGAATTGCATCTCCATCTGCTCAAACTCGCGCATGCGGAAGATAAACTGCCTTGCCACGATCTCATTTCTGAAGGCCTTGCCTATCTGGGCAATACCGAACGGCAACCTCATACGGCCCGTCTTCTGCACGTTCAGAAAATTGACGAATATCCCCTGGGCGGTCTCAGGCCTGAGGAAGATCTTCATGGCGCCGTCAGAGGTCGATCCTATCTCAGTGGAGAACATCAGGTTGAACTGCCTTACATCTGTCCAGTTCCTGGTGCCTGACACAGGGCAGACAATCTCGTTGTCAAGTATGATCTGCTTCAGCTCGGTGAGATTGCCTTCAGTCAGTGCAGCGACGAACCTCCTGTTAAGGTTGTCGTACTTCTCCCTTGTCTCCACAATCCTCGGGTTTGTTGACCTGAAGAGTGCTTCATCAAACTTATCCCCGAACCGTGCTCTGGCCTTCTCAACCTCCTTCTCAATCTTTTCCTCAAACTTAGCCAGCTGATCCTCGATCAACACGTCAGCCCGGTATCTTTTCTTACTGTCCCTGTTGTCAATAAGCGGATCATTGAATGCGTCGACGTGACCCGAAGCCTTCCATGTTGTCGGGTGCATGAAGATTGCGGAATCAAGCCCCACAATATTTTCGTTAAGCAGGACCATGCTGTCCCACCAGTATTTCTTGATATTGTTTTTCAGTTCAACCCCGTACTGCCCGTAGTCATACACAGCTCCGAGGCCGTCATATATTTCACTTGAGGGAAAAACGTATCCGTACTCCTTGCAATGAGACACTAACTTTTTAAAGATATCTTCCTGAGCCATCCTGATTTTAGGTTCTTCGTAACGACCGGGCAAAAGTATATCAAAATCCGCTGTTTTACAATCTGCATGGATGTCTGAAATCAATTTGTATCTTTGTTTTCCACCGCTGAAATTACTTCAGATGAAGGTTAGATGTGATTTTCTTGTTATTGGTTCCGGTATTGCCGGACTCACTTTTGCACTTAAGGCGGCAGCTCATGGCAGGGTATGTGTGGTGACGAAGGCGGGCCTGGCTGATACCAATACCAATTATGCCCAGGGTGGAATAGCAACGGTAATGTATCCGCCTGATAACTTTGATAAGCATGTCAGGGATACCATGATCGCCGGTGCGGGATACTGCAAGGAAGAGGTTGTGAGGATGGTCGTCAGCGAAGCCCCTGAAAGGATCAGGGAGCTCATTGAGATGGGAGTGGAGTTTGACAGGAAAGATGACGGCAGCCTCGAAATGGCTATGGAGGGAGGCCATACCGAGCACCGTATACTTCATCATAAGGACTCGACCGGGGCTGAGGTGCAGAGAGTGCTTATCAGCAAGGTCAGGGAGCACAAAAACATAGAGATATACGAGAATCATTTTGCCATAGACCTGCTTACGCAGCACAACCTGGGTGAGTATGTGACCAGGGAGTGGAAGGATATCAGGTGCTTCGGTGCGTATGTGGCTGACTTAAATGACAATAAGGTAAAGACCTTCCTTGCAAAGACAACGATTCTGGCAACAGGAGGACTGGGTAATATATACCTTACAACGACAAATCCCGAGGTAGCAACCGGCGACGGCGTTGCAATGGTGCACCGTGCCAACGGCATCATTGAAAACATGGAGTTCATCCAGTTTCATCCTACATCGCTGTATAACCCGAATGAAAGGCCATCTTTCCTGATCACCGAAGCGATGAGAGGGTTCGGAGGAGAACTGCGCAACAGTGCAGGCCAGAAGTTCATGCACAGGTATCATGTGAGGGGGTCTCTTGCTCCGCGTGATGTTGTTGCCAGGGCAATAGACCATGAGATGAAGCTCAGGGGTGACGACTTCGTATATCTTGACTGCACTCATCTCAGGGCTGAAGAACTCAAATCCCATTTTCCCCATATCTATGAGAAATGTCTTTCTCTTGATATTGATTTTACAAGGCAGATGATACCCGTTGTGCCTGCAGCTCATTACTCATGCGGCGGAGTAAAGATTGACATGAACGGAAGGAGCTCCATCGACCGTCTGTATGCTGTCGGAGAGGTCTCCTCAACGGGACTGCACGGAGCAAACAGGCTGGCATCCAACTCTCTCATAGAGGCTGCAGTGTACGCTCACAGGGCCTCTGAAGATGCCTCAGTCCGTATCTCAGACCTGACTTTCGAGGAGAAGATACCCGAATGGAACTATCATGGCACCACCCATCTTGAGGAGATGGTACTTGTTACACAGAATTACCGTGAGATGCAGATGATAATGAGCAACTATGTCGGTATAGTAAGGTCTGACCTGAGGCTGGCGAGGGCAAAGACAAGGCTGGAGATAATTTACCAGGAGACGGAGGATCTCTACCGCAGATCAACTCTCTCAAGGAAACTTATAGAATTACGTAATCTTATAGCAGCCGGTTACCTTGTGATAAAAATGGCACAGAACCGTCAGGAGAGCCTTGGACTTCATTACTCAATCGATTATCCGGCCAGGCCCGGTTCAGAGTTTTAGAAAATATGCGAACTGATACAATCAATTACAACAACAGTCAGGGCGAAAGCGCATTCCTGACAGCTCCCTTCATTGGTAAGAATGCCTTCTGGAGGTATTTCATCGGCACCGTAACACCATTCCTGGCTTCAAATATAATTGGCGCAATTCCCCTGATTGTGGTTATGGCTGCGCATTCCGGCGCAGGAGGCCTCCCCACCAAGGGTGGGATGCCTGATTTTGCAGCCTTGGGAATTGACCTGAATCTGGGGTTCGTTCTGACAGTATTTCCCTTTATTCTGGCCTTCTTTGCATTTGCGCTTCTGGTCAGGCCGCTGAACCAGAGAGGCTTCGGAACAGTGATAAACGGAGGAAAGGGAATCAGGTGGGGT
>JALOMM010000109.1 GCA_025455535.1 Bacteroidales bacterium
AAAAAAGAATGATGTTCTCTCTGCACATCCGGTTATTGACTATCAGGAAGGGAGCCTGCGTGACGATTTCAATTTCGGCTCTCTGATACTTTATAAGACCTCCGCGTTCAGGGAAGCCTGTAAAAGAATGAATGACGATTACAGCTTCGCGGGACTGTATGACCTGAGACTTAAAATTTCCCAGTCCCATTCACTGGTCCATATACCGGAACTTCTCTACAGCGAGGTTGAGACTGATACGCGCAAATCGGGTGAGAAGCAGTTTGACTATGTCGATCCGCGTAACAGGGCAGTACAGGTTGAGATGGAAAAAGCCTGCACCAGCCATCTGAAATGCATCAATGCGTGGCTTGAACCGGTATTCCGTCAGATCAGGTTCGATGAAAATGATTTTCCCGTCGATGCCTCGGTGATTATACCGGTCAAAAACAGGGCGAAGACCATCGGTGATGCCATTACCTCGGTACTCAGCCAGAAAAGCAGATACAGCTTTAACCTGATCATTGTTGACAACTATTCGAATGACGGTACCACAGAGGCAATAAGAAAGTTTGCCGGCGGCGACAACAGGATAGTGCATATCATACCTGAGAGGAAGGATCTGGGCATCGGAGGATGCTGGAACGAGGCCATCATGAGTGACAGGTGCGGCAAGTTCGCCATTCAGCTTGACAGTGATGACCTGTATATCGATGACAAGGTGATAACCAGGGTGGTCGATGCCTTTCATGAGCAACAGTGCGCCATGGTTGTGGGGTCATACAGGATGGTTAATTTCGATCTCAGGGAAATACCTCCGGGGTTGATAGACCACAGGGAATGGACTCCGGACAACGGACGCAACAATGCACTGAGAATCAATGGACTTGGAGCACCGAGGGCCTTCTATACACCCGTGCTCAGGTCAATACTGGTCCCAAATGTGAGCTACGGGGAGGACTATGCCGTAGGGCTGGCGATAAGCCGTCATTACCAGATAGGCCGCATTTATGAACCGCTCTATCTCTGCCGCCGCTGGGACGAGAACTCCGACGCTGCCCTCGAGGTGAACAAAATGAACCTGCACAATCTGTACAAGGATAAGATAAGGACGATTGAACTGATTGCCAGAAAGCGGATGTTGATCAATACAAAAGGCAAACAGCAGACCATATGAGCGATTATTCCGCCAGGGTTGGCGAGCTATTCGATGACCAGCTGAAGGGGTGGGATCTGGCGCGTGACAATTACCGTCAGCTGGATAACGTAATGACCAGGAAGTTCAGCTATCCCTGTTTCGATCTCTTTGTGCAGTTCAATCCCGGCCGCATAACTTCGTCCGCTGCAAAGGTTGATGCAAGATCGATAGAGGCAAGGCCATGTTTCTTGTGTGAGAAAAACAGGCCTCCTCAACAGAGAGGAGTGGCGTATGAAGATGATTTTGTCATCCTGGTTAATCCCTTTCCAATCTTCAGGAGACACCTTACCATTGTCTCAGAAAGTCATACTGACCAGCGTATTGCGCCTAACTTCGTGACCATGCTTGACCTTGCCAGGTGCCTGCCTGAGTATTCCGTATTCTATAACGGTCCGCAATGCGGTGCATCTGCTCCTGATCACCTTCACTTTCAGGCCGGGAACAGGGGCTTTATGCCGGTCGAGCAGGACTTCGGGAAAAAACCCCTCTGCACGTTACAGGCTGCTAATGAAGGAATCGAGTTATGGTCATGGGAAGAGTACCGCAGGGGAATCATGACTCTGAGGGGGACCGACAGATACGCGCTGATGAGGGCTTTCGAGAAGTTCTATCTCAGATTTGAGCTCATGCAACCCGACAGGCCGGAGCCGATGCTGAACATAATCACCTGCTACTCGGATGGCAACTGGATAATACATGTCATACCGAGAAAACTTCACCGGCCATCATGCTTCTTTGCAGAGGGTAAAGATAAGATCGTACTCAGCCCTGCGTCTGTCGATATGGGTGGCGTGCTGATAACCCCCAGGGAAGAAGATTACCTGAAGATAACGTCACGGGATATCAATGATATCCTGGACCAGGTGTGCCTTACGGAAGATGAGATTGAGTCATTGACATCAGATATTATATAGCCGCAATGAAAACACCCGAGATCAGCGTAGGTATTGTTTCAGGCAGCGACCTGGCATTCACCCTTAACGGAATCTTTACGGACAGCGTTTCCGGAGGGATACAGACAGGCAGGCGGACAGCGAGGGTCAGCAACGGAAGGATAACCGTCATAAACGGAGACCAGGTCACGGAGGCGGGGGAGGAGGTGACATTCACCCCGGCTGATGGCAACGGCGCCGGATTTACGCTTCATGCTGTGACTATCGGCGTCGACTTCCACTGGCAGAGAGATGAGGATCAGTCTTTTACGGGGAAGCTGAAGTTCCTTGTCGAGAACGGTAAGATCACCGCCGTGAATATCCTTTCTGTAGAGGATTACCTGCTGAGCGTCATCTCCTCTGAGATGAGCGCCACTTCATCGGCTGAGCTCCTCAAGGCACACGCAGTTATATCGAGGAGCTGGCTCCTTGCACAGATGGATAAAACTGCAAGACTGAAGGGCGGTGCTGAAAAATACACCACCTCCTTCATGACTGAAAAGGAGCTTACAAAATGGTACGACAGGGAAGACCACAGTAACTTTGACGTATGCGCCGATGACCATTGCCAGCGCTACCAGGGTATCACCAGGGCATCAACCCCTGAGGTTGAACAGGCCATAAATGAAACATACGGGATGGTGCTCATGTACGGAGATGCTGTATGCGATGCCCGTTTCTACAAATGCTGCGGAGGCATTACAGAACTTTTTGAAAATGTGTGGGAGCCTGTCAGTCATCCATACCTGCAGATGGTAATTGATAACGACCGTGCGCCATCCGGGTTTGAAACGGATCTTGCCAGGGAGGAAAATGCAGTGCGATGGATAAAGGGAAATCCCCCGGCGTTCTGCAACACTAACGACAGGGAGGTGCTGTCGCAGGTACTGAACAACTATGATCAGGAGACAACTGATTTCTACAGGTGGAAGGTCATTTACACACAGCAGGAGCTGAGTGACCTGGTAAGATCAAGGACAGGGATCGATTTTGGTACGATTACTGATCTCGAGCCACTCACCAGGGGCGTCTCGGGCCGCATCATCAGGCTGAAGATAAAGGGTGACAAAAAAGAGCTGATAATCGGCAAAGAGCTGGAGATAAGAAAGTCGCTCTCGAAGTCACACCTTTACAGTTCTGCATTCTGTGTCGAGAAGTCTGTTGATGCAACAGGTGTAAGGTTCATTCTTCACGGCGCCGGATGGGGTCACGGTGCAGGGCTTTGCCAGATAGGTGCCGCGGTGATGGGTGCTACTGGCTATTCATATGAGCAGATACTCATCCATTATTTTAAAAATGCTAACCTGAAAAAGATCTACTGAAATGAAAAAGTCTGTGATAACATTATTCTTTCTTTTTCTTGCAATTGCCTTTGCCTCAGGAGGTTCATGGATAAGGATAAACCAGCTTGGCTACCAGCCGGGGTCATTGAAGGTTGCCGTTTATATCTCCCAGGAACCCGGCGCACCTGCCGGTTTCACGGTGTGTGATGCCCTCACCGACAGGGTTGTATTCAAAGGCAAGGCTGCCATCTATGACGGGTCGGTATGGGGCATGGCGGCAGCTGCAAGACTTGATTTTTCAGGACTGACCACACCAGGTGGTTATTATATATCATACGGCAGCACACGTTCCGAGACATTCAGCGTTGATGCCGTCGTCTATGACGGCACGGCTGATTATATCCTTAAATATATCCGTGCCCAGCGCTGCGGATACAATCCTTTCCTTGCTGACTCATGCCATACGCATGACGGTATGATAGTTGACCATCCTTCCCTAACAGGCACCCCAATTGATGTGGTCGGCGGCTACCACGATGCAAGCGATCACCTGCGGTACACCGCCACCACGGCAAACAGCATATACCAGATGATGTTCGCCTACAACAGGTCGCCGGAGATATACCGCGATGATCATGACGCTTCGGGAGCCAGGGGAAGCAATGGGATCCCTGATATCCTCGATGAAGTAAAATGGGGCCTTGAATGGCTTCTGAAGATGAACCCTGACAGTGGTGTGATGTATAACCAGGTGGCTGATGACCGCGATCATCAGGGGTTTCGCCTTCCCAACCTTGACAAGGCATCGTATGGCCTCGGACCCTACAGGCCTGTTTATTTCATCACAGGCAAGCCGCAGGGGCTGGCAGAATTCAAGAACCGTACCGAAGGTGTTTCTTCCTCAGCGGGAAAGTTTGCTTCCGTCTTTGCGATGGGGGCCAGGGTATTTGATCAGAGCGACCCGGAGCTGGCGCACAGGATGAAGGTAAAAGCTGCTGACGCCTACGAGTTCGCCCTTACCGATCTCGGTGCCACGCAGACTGCCTGCAATGTCTCACCGTACTTCTACGAAGAGGATAACTACGTTGATGATATGCAGCTAGCAGCATGGGAACTCTATTCACTCACAGGTGACAGGAAGTTCCTGGTCGAGGCAGACTACTGGGGTACCCTTGAGCCTTTCACCCCCTGGATAGTTACTGACACTGCCAGGCATTACCAGTACTATCCGTTTGTGAACCTGGGACATGCTAACATAGGCATGTCAATGACTGACTATTCACAGAAATACCTCGACTTCATGCGCAAAGGCCTTGCCATTATTGACAGCCGCGATGCGGATGATGTGTTCCAGCTCAAGATACCTTTTGTATGGTGCTCAAATAACTATGTGGCAGCAGCCCTTACCCAGTGCAGGCTCTATCACGAGGCGACAGGTGACACGAGGTTTCTTTATATGGAGGCAGCCCTCAGGGACTGGCTCTTCGGATGTAACCCGTGGGGCACTTCAATGATATGCGGACTACCGGAAGGAGGCGATTATCCACTCTATCCGCATTCTGCCGTGACGCGCTATCTTGGCGAGACAACATTTGGCGGTCTTATCGACGGCCCGGTGTATAAGAGGATTTATGAGAGCCTGAAGGGACTGGCGTTGCTGAATGCTGATCCTTACGCACCATTTCAGGGCGGGAAGGTAGTCTATCATGATGACATAGGCGATTACAGCACCAACGAACCTACCCTCGACGGCACCGCCAGCCTGAGCTACTACCTCTCGACACTTGAAAAGTACGGCAGGGAAAATGAAGGATACGCCACCGGAGACGTTTATGATGCTCATGGCGCACTTATAAGGAAGGAGTCTGACCAGAAGAATATCTATCTTTTGTTTTCGGCCGATGAGTTCGGGGAGGGATTTGATCATATCCTCAGCGTGCTGGATGCCAGAGGGGTCAAAGGCTCATTTTTTCTGACAGGCAATTTCCTGAGGAACAAGAACTATGCTACCGTGGTAAAAAGGTTAGTCACAGGGGGGCATTACGTGGGTCCCCATTCTGACGGTCACCTCCTTTACTCGCCGTGGGATAACCGTGACTCGTTGCTGGTGACCAGGGAGCAGTTCAGTGACGACCTGAAGAAAAACCACAGCGAGCTTCTCAAGGCGGGAGTCAGGGATCTTAGCCCGGCATACTTCCTTGCTCCCTATGAATGGTACAACAGTGCTGTTAGAAGGTGGAGCGAATCTATGGGTTACCGTTTGATCAACTTCACCCCTGGAACGGGTACAAACGCTGATTATACTACTCCTGATATGGCCGGGTACAGGTCTTCTGACCAGCTCATGGATCGGCTGGTCAGCTTCGGGGAGACATCGCCCGCCGGGCTGAACGGTGCAATGCTGCTCATTCATCCCGGGACAGACCCTGCACGGTCAGACAAATTTTATATGAGACTCGGCGAAATAATCGATCATTTTTCAGCCAGAGGTTATTCATTCAAAAAACTATAATTTCCTATGTCAGCTCAACAAAGCAATCGCTCGCCATGGGCATGGATACCTTCGCTCTACCTGGCTGAAGGGTTACCCTATGTTGCGGTAAACATAATTTCAGTGATAATGTACAAACGGATGGGCAT
>JALOMM010000110.1 GCA_025455535.1 Bacteroidales bacterium
CAGGCCGAATATCAGAACCACAATGTCGCTGAGCCAGGTCTCACCTGAATACCGCGAGGTAGAAAAATATTATGTACAACAGGTCAACCTGATGGAAGACGAATTCTCCTCAATCGATCTTAATAATCCCGAACAGAAGGAGATGCTGATGAATGAACTGGAAAGCATGGACTCAGCTTATATAGAACTTAAAAAAGAACTGAGAGCCAATCCGGACGACCAGCGCGTCATCGATGCAATGATTAAACATTACCAGACCAAAGTTGAAGTAATGAGCTATATACTTGAACAGCTCAAACAGATAAAAGCAGAAGCAGAAACCGAAAATCCAGGCAGCCATGAAAAAGTCACTATTTAAAAACGGAGCGGCAACACTCGCAGTATTGTTCTGCGCAGCCACCCTTACATCCTATGCGATTGAGGTCAAGAAGGAGTTCAACAGGACAATGGTCCCCACCGAGAACACAACCCTCGCCGTCATCAACAAGTACGGTTCCGTGGTTACGGAGACATGGGCTGAGAAGAATATCGTCATTAACGTTACCGTCAAAGTCGAACATTCCTCGGCAGAGAAAGCACAGAGACTCCTTGACATGATCGAAGTCAAATTTACGGAGTCAGGCGGAAACCTGACCGCAGAGACTGTCTTCAATGATGACTTTTCATCTTTCAGCTGGAAGGGCGATAATAACAACTTCAGCATACATTATGCTGTCAAAATGCCTGCCTCCATCAACCTTGACGTAAGCAACAAGTACGGGAATACTGTTATTGACGAGGTGGCCGGACTGACGAAGCTTACTGTGAAGTATGGCAACCTGACGGTACATAAGCTTACCAGGGGCAATATCAAGCCGCTGAACAGGGTTGACGTAGCCTACGGCAAGGCATCTGCCGACGAGCTTGGATGGGCAGAGATCTACGCACGTTACTGCGGACAGTTTGATATTGACAAAGCAACAGCACTGCTTGTTGACAGCAGGTATTCAAAGATCACAGTCGGCGAGGTGAGCTCACTGGTGGCAGACAGTAAATACGACGGTTACAATGTCACTTCGGCTAACAACATAGTCATTGTCAGCGGCTACACCAACCTGAACTTCGATAAGGTTGTCAAGAAACTTGATGTGGAGACCAAATACGGCAACCTCTCGGTCAATAATGTCCCTGCCGGATTTGAGAAGCTGACCGTCAAGGCAGGATACTGTGCGGTCAAGCTTGCGATCGACCCTGCGGCGTGCTACAAGTTAACTGCGAACAGCTCATACGGAAGCATTAAGGTTGATGACGCTAATTTCTCGCCTGAAAAGAGGATAATCGGCAATACCTCCTCAGAATTGTCAGGCAAGGTAGGCAGCTGCAGCAACCCCGCTTCAGAGGTAATAGTCACCACTTCGTACGGATCTGCAAGGCTCTATTAATTTACTGGATTATACTACTCAATGCACGCGGCGCCCCGAAAAGGGCGCCGCGTTTTTCATTCAGTCCGCCGCAATTGCCGGAGCAGCGACAGGAGGGAGCAAAAGATTAATCTCCATAATTGCCTTGATGGCCCGGTCAGAAAAGAAATCGCACGCGGGAAACAGTGAGAACCTGCCAGCTCCCTCGTAGTTATCGCGGTCAATAAGCAAAATCTCCTGCTGATCATTCCTGTTCACTATCTCACTCACGGTGAATGCTGCCCTGTAACCGTCAATGCCTGCAATAACTGCCATTCCGTGCTTCAGCACTTCCGATGAAAGGGAATAATGACCGGCAAGAATGTCATTAAGCTTTGCCCCTGTAAATGGGGTGGTGCCGTGAATGCCCAGTCCGCGACCATAAAATACTGTATTATAAGTCATTAATTTTGAATCTGCAGGCAGACTTGTCAAACTGTCAATGGGCTCATTATTGACACATACCTTCATCTTTGCAGAGTACAGCGGGGTGATGTCCCTGTCAATCCTGTATTTGCTGTCGAGTGATTTTACTGTGATCCGGACGGGATCAGAGATATTCCTGACCGTAACCAGATCATTACCGGCAACAAGCCTGGTCTCTCCGGGCAACGGCCACAGCTCCTTGCTTTTTGATGGAACAATCCGCGCAACCTCTGAAGCAATGAGGATACGATGACGGTTGACCGGGTAGTAAATCTCACCCCATGAGAATACCACGCTCTCTCCCCTGCCATTTGACACCTCAACATAAAGATCTATTATGGGAGGGAACTCAGCCTCGTTCTTCTTCTTCAGGATGACGCTGTTAAGGATATCGTATAGCGAATACCCGTCATACCGGTATGCGCCCAGAAATTTGACCTCGCCTTCAGTGAGAGTCGTCTCTTTTACAGTGATGCTGTGTTTTGTGAGAGTGTTGAGATCGATGTTCAGATGCCTTTCAATCTCACCTGTTATCTGAATAATACGGGTTCCAGTGAGGTGGATCGAAGGTGCATCGTCATAGAAATCGTTGGTCTGGGCACTTAACATGGCCGCGGCCATAATCATGACCGCTGCGGATGAAATTCGAAATCTGCTCATAGGTTGGTTTTGTCGTTATGCAAATCTATGCATTTCGAATTATGTGCCAAATGATCATTGTCATCATATGGATCAACTTTCCCCGGCGAATTTCACACGTCCAGCTCTACCACGGTGATGCCTGCCCCCCCGCGTTCGACATGCTCGTCCATAATGCTGCTTACGGCCCCGGTAGACTCAAGATACTGGCGTATCATCTGTCTCAGGATACCATTTCCCTTGCCGTGAAGTATGCGCAGATGCCTGAACTGTATCATCATCGCTGTGTCAATGAACTCCTGCACAGCCTGCAGCGCCTCCTCCGTACGCATGCCCCGCACATCTATTTCCGGATTGAACTGGTTTCTTCTCACATTCAAAGACCAGTCGATCTTAGGCTGCGGACGCCCGCTGCCCGCGGCCTTCCTGTATTCTGCCGCACTTACAGGCTCTGTCCTGTCAATATCCACACTCATCTTCAGATTGTTTGAAATGAGCTGAAGCTTTTTGCCCTTTACCTCGGTCACCTCCCCAACAGTGTCGCTGCCTGTGATCCTTACATAGTCGCCGGGAGAGACTTTATCAGGCTTCTTCTTGACAACAGGTTTAGGTGTCTGTTTGCTTATGCGCCTCACAATGCCGGCTGTGCTGCTCTTGAGCTGCGGAGCTTCAGGAAGGGTTACTGCAGGTTGTTTTTCTGCACCGGCGAGATGTTCGCGGAAGGAGTCAAGCTCCTCCCTCACCTCCCTGGTCTTCTCTTTTTCAGCCTGTGTCTCGCGGATCGACCGTATGGTATTCTCTATCATCCTGTTGGTGTCACGCAACAGTTCTTCGGCCTTGTTCTTCGCCTGACCGATGATCTCTTTCTGCTTTGTCTTTATGTCACCCAGCTGCGACTCGTAGGATGAGATCAGCTCTTCAAGACGCTTCTCATGACGATGGACAGCTTCGCGCTTTCGCTCCCAGTAACGCTTGTCGCGGGCAATCTCCCTCAGGTTACGGTCGAAGTCGACATTGCCTGTGCCTGCCCTGGAGGCTGCATCGCTCAGTATCTCCTGCGGCAGGCCGATCTTCTTCGCGATCTCGAAGGCAAACGAGCTCCCGGGCTTGCCCTGGTCAAGACGGAAGAGAGGCTGCATCAGCTGATTGTCAAAAGCCATGGCCCCGTTACTTATCCCCTCCTGTGAGGTGGCGAAGTGTTTGAGGTTGGTATAGTGGGTAGTTATGACACCAAATACCTTGCGGGTGTTCAGCTCGGCAAGGATAGCCTCGGCGATGGCCCCGCCGATGACAGGCTCAGTGCCTGTGCCGAACTCGTCTATCATCACCAGCGAGGTGTCGTCAGCATGCCTGAGCATCTGCTTCATGCTGATGAGATGCGAGCTGTATGTGCTCAGGTCGTTCTCGAGGCTCTGCTCATCGCCAATGTCAATGAAAAACTTTCCGAAGATGCCCGTCTCGGTACCCTCCGCGACAGGTATTGTCATGCCGCTCTGAAGCATATACTGAACAAGCGCGACGGTCTTGAGACAAACAGATTTGCCTCCTGCGTTCGGGCCTGAGATGACCAGTATGCGGTCGCGCCTGTCTAACCTGACAGTAAGAGGAACAACCTCCCTCCCGCTGCTCCGTGCAAAAGCAAGTGTCAGCAGGGGATGGCGGGCATTGACCCATCGTATGTGTGGTGTTTCGGCAACCGGGGGCATGATGCAGTCAAGCCTCTCGCCGAAGAGAGCCTTGGATCTGATGAAGTCTATCTCAGCCAGAAAACGAAAGTTCTCTGACAGGTCATCAATGTAAGGTCTTATGATGTCGGCCAGAGCGGTCAATATCCTTACTATCTCCCTCCTCTCCTCATGCTCCAGCACGGTGATCTCATTATTCAGCTCTACCACCTCCGCCGGCTCGATGAATACCGTCTTTCCCGTGGCAGATTCATCATGAACGAATCCTTTGATGCTTCGCTTGTTTGCCGCACTGACAGGTATTACACCCCGTCCGTTACGCACTGCCACGGTGATGTCACGGTCGATAATACCGTCAGCCTGTGCCTGCCTGAGCACAGAATGAAGCTTTCTCACGGCAGCAAGATTCTTTGATGAAAGATCGGCGCGAATGACCTTCAGAGCCGGTGAAGCACTGTCACGGACCTTTCCCTCCTTGTCAATTATGCGGTCAATAGCCTCACTGACAAAAGGATAGTAATTGACTGCCATGGCTTTTACACTCAGGGCCGGATACTTTCCGTCCTTCCTGTTTTTGAAAAAACCGATGATCCGTCTTATGGTATCAAGTGATCCCCGAAGAGCCACCACCTCATCAAGCTCAGGGAATGTGCCTTCTATCCTGAGCTTATCAAGCATCACCGCAGGATCATTGAAGTTATCTGTCGGGAACGGCTCTCCGAATCTCAGTATCTGCTGAAACTCAATAGTCAGGGTAAGGTGCATGCGGATCTCTTCCGCTGACCATAACACCTTCATCGCCTCCACCATGCGCACGCCTGCGGGGCTCAGACAGGCATTTGCAAGATGCTCCCTTATCCGGTCAAATCCGATCTTATTTTCATATGTATCAGGGTAGATCATCCTGCGAAGCTCTCTTGACAAAAGTAAAGTTAATTAATGTTAATGCTTCACAGCGGTTGATTTTATGCTGATATATTTAGCCTCCAATAAACGGATACTGATAAAAAAATGAAAAAAGTAAGATTTGTACTGATCACTGTTATTCTTTTCGCCATCTCGGTGACAGCCTTCAACCAGGAGGTTGCCGTGGACCTTGGAATGGTCTACAAGATAAGGCAGGAAGGACTGCGGAATTCTGATATTGAGACACTTGCATATATTATGACCGACCTGGCAGGTCCCAGGCTCACAGGGTCGGAAGGGATTGACCGTGCCAACGAGATCGCCAGGGCCAAGCTTGCAGAGTACGGTCTCTCGGAAGTACGCATTGAGCGTGCACGTGAGTTCCCCCGCGGCGGATGGGACTATTCGAAAGCTTACGCCGCAATGACAAAGCCTTATTACAACAACTTTGCAGTCACACCAGTAGCATGGACAGCCGGCACCAAAGGACTCATAAAGGGTGAGGTCGTTCTGGTAGATATCAAAAAGATTGAAGATATTGAGCAGTACAGGGGAAAACTGAAAGGAAAGATCATTATGACCCCTGCCACCTCGCAGTACGAGGTAAGATTTGAGCCTCTTGCGGGCAGGTACACTGAGGAGGAGCTCATCGAGATTGCCATGTCTCCCGTCGGAGGGGGGCAGATCCGCAGGGATATGGGCGACTGGCAGGCACAGCGGGAACTGCGCTCAAAAGTGAGCGAGTTTCTTCGCAGTGAGGGTGTTGCGATGATGATCAGCAACGGCAACCCTTTTAATATACCCCGTTCAACAGGCTCTTCATATGACGGCAAGAGCAAGGAACCGGTGACTGAGATCAGCATCGCGCAGGAAACTTACGGGCGGATGGAGCGACTCCTTAAGAAAGGTGAGAAGGTAGAGGTCGAGGCTGAGATA
>JALOMM010000111.1 GCA_025455535.1 Bacteroidales bacterium
CGGCCTGATAATTGAGCTTGCCGAACTGGCAGCCCTGATACTGGGTGTATGGGGCGCTATACTCTTCTCAGGCTGGACAGCCGCTAAAATGGCAGAATGGTTCGACATGCAGACCCCGTGGCTGGGCATCATTGCCTTTGCTGTGACATTCGGTATAATCGTCGTGGCAGTAAACCTCCTCGGCCGGCTCATTGACTCTGTGATGAAGGCTGTCGCCCTCGGATTCGTCGTAAGGGTGCTCGGCGCCATATTCGGTATCATCAAGACCGCACTGATCCTCAGCGTCCTCTTCGTCTTCCTGAACACCATAAATGAGAGGAAGAGTTTTCTCCCGTCCAATACCGTCAGCAACTCATACCTCTACAACCCGATAGCTGACCTCGTCCCCTCAATTTTCCCGATACTCGAGGGAGGGGACCTTCTTGACAGCTTCAACAGGCATAAAAAGAAGCCTGCCGATTTAACCATCTGAGCGGTTTTAATATCTTTGCCACACTGAATTTTCAAGTAGCTGATGATGAATTTTGTTGAAGAGCTGAGATGGAGGGGAATGATACATGACATCATGCCCGGGACAGAGGAATTTTTGCTGAGGGAGAAGAGTTCGGCCTACGTGGGATTCGATCCTACGGCAGACTCGCTTCATATAGGCCATCTGGTGGGGGTAATGATGCTAAGACATTTCCAGAATGCCGGTCACACCCCCATCGTCCTTATTGGCGGCGCCACCGGAATGATCGGCGGGAAAGTCGGAGGAGAGAAACCTGCTGAGCGAAGAGACACTCCGCTTTAACCAGGAGGGGATGAAGAGGCAGTTCGAGAAGTTTCTCGACTTCAACTCCACCGCACCCAACAGGGCAATAATGGTGAATAACTACGACTGGATGAAGGAATACTCTTTCCTTGAATTCATCAGGGAGATAGGAAAGCACATCACCGTCAACTACATGATGGCGAAAGACTCTGTCAGGAAGAGGATTGACTCAGACACCGGTCAGGGGATGTCCTTCACGGAGTTCTCATACCAGCTGGTGCAGGGTACCGATTTTCTCTTTCTCTTTGACAGGCACGGCTGCAGGCTTCAGATGGGTGGGTCTGACCAGTGGGGTAACATCGTCACAGGCACTGAGCTCATCAGGAGAAAACGGGGAGGGGAGGCGTATGCCATGACCTGCCCGCTGATTACCAAAAGTGACGGACAGAAGTTCGGAAAGACCGAGACGGGCAATGTATGGCTTGACCCGTCAAAAACAACTGTCTACCAGTTCTACCAGTTCTGGCTGAATGTGGCTGATGACGACGCTGAAAAATTCATAAAGATATTTACCATGCTTACCAGGGAGGAGATTGATGACCTGGTGGCGAAGCACAGGGCTGAGCCCCATCTGCGTATACTGCAGAAGCGCCTTGCAGGGGAGGTGACCGTCATGGCCCACTCACAGGAGGATTACGATGCGGCCGTGGAGGCATCGCAGATACTGTTTGGTAAGGGAACCACCGATCAGCTCCGCAGGATGGATGAGGCTACCTTCCTCTCTGTCTTTGAGGGAGTGCCTATGTTCGACGTGCCTGCTGCTGTACTGGATCAGGGAGTAAGCCTCTCTGACCTGTGCTCGGTGCATACGAAAATTGCAGAATCAAAAGGGGAGTTCAGGCGCCTGGTGCAGGGGGGCGGCGTGAGCCTTAACAAAGAAAAGGCTGAGAATGCCGAAATGCAGATAATGGCTGACAAACTGCTGAACAACAAATACCTGCTGCTACAGAAAGGGAAGAGAAGCTATTTTCTCGTGAGGGTGACAGGAGCTTAATAAACACGAAGATGATGAAGAATATCAGAGCGGAATTCAAACCTGACTCGACAGACCTGGTCAATTTCATCATCAGGCACCTCGGGGTCTTTGTAATAACTGGCGTTGCAGCCGCCGTGCTGTCGGCCGGCATCTCGCTGCTGATAAGACCGCTCTATGAGTCGGAGGTAATACTCTATCCGTCTTCAAACATAGCCGAGGTGCGGACCCTCCTTGGAGAGGCCTCTTCTGAGGCTCCCCTTTTCGGTGATGATGACGCCACCGAGAAGCTGCTCCAGGTTATCCGGAGCGAACAGGTAAGGGATTATCTGAAAGAGAAGTATAACCTTGCCGGCCACTATGAGATCAAGCCTTCACACAAATATCCGAATACTCTCATTGCCGAGAAGATGGACAAATATATCCGTTCATCCAAGACCACTTTCGGCTCGGTAAGGATAAGTGTCAGGGACCGTGACAGGGAGCTGGCATGTGCCATGGCCAACGACATAGCAGCCAGGGCTGATACCATCCTGAATAACCTGCAGCGCAATGCCGCCTCGGGCATGCTGACCGAGCTGGGAAGGAGCTATGAAATGCAGCTGGAGCTGGTAAGGCAGTATGAAGATTCGCTCAGGCTTGAAGGGGGCTCTGCAGCACTGAGGATATATTCCACCCTTGAGACTGAGACGGAGTTCCTGGGACTGATACGGGGAAGGTATCTTGAGGCTCTGGCGCTCAGCCAGCAGGCAATGCCGTATACGTTGGTGGTAGACCGTGCCGAAGTAGCGGAGAAAAAGGCATATCCCCGCAGAAGCATCATGGTCATCGTGAGTACGGCATCAGCACTTGTGCTGGCAGCTCTGATGCTCTTCGTGGCCGAGGGGGTGAAGCTGCACCGGAGTGATGATCGGCATTGAGTCACTGATATGGATAATACCTGCTGCGCTGGCTGTCATCATGCTGGCAGTGCTCTCGCTTGAGAGGCTGTTGCTGCTGACACTCTTTCTTACACCGCTCTCAATACAAATATCTTACCTGGCAGAGACTGCAGCCTTTGACCTGTCTATTCCCACAGAGCCGGTCATGGCTATGCTTCTTCTTATTACCGTTTTCAAGCTTGTCGTCACACGCGAATTTGATGCGCGCCTTCTCCGCCATCCGGTGACAGTGGTTGTTGCCCTGTGGCTGCTGTGGACACTGCTGACCTCACTCACCTCAACCATGCCCGGGGTCTCGTTCAAGACACTGGCATACCGCGTGTGGTTTATTGCCGGTTTCTACCTTATTGCAGCACAACTCTTCAGCAGCGGCACCTTCAGCCGCAGGTACATAATAGCCTATTCGGCAGGACTCTCTTTTGTGGTCGTGTTCTTTCTCATCAGGGTGGGCGGCGCCGGTCTGCTTAACCAGCAGTTCGCCCACTCTGCCTGCTACCCCTTTTACAGGGATCATACCTCATTCGGGGCTTCGATGGCGTTCCTTCTCCCTCCGCTGACGGTTATGCTGTTCAGCAAAGGCACCGACTATTCGCTCAGGATAGTTCTTTCAGCAATAATACTTCTGTTCACTGCAGGTTTCATCTTCTCATACAGCCGCGCTGCCTGGGTAAGCCTTATCGCTGCCGTTGTCCCTGCCATCATACTATGGCTCCGCCTGTCACCGAGGATCCTTGCAACTGTCTCTGTCATGTTCTTCATTGCGCTGGTTTTGTCGGCAGGGTGGATATGGGAGAGGATGGACAGCACCACTGAAGACTCATCAGCAGACCTGGCACAGCATCTGCGCTCGTCGTCAAACATATCAACCGACCAGTCAAACCTGGAGCGCATCAACAGGTGGAAATCGGCCCTGAAGCTGTTCGCGGAGAAGCCTGTAACGGGCTGGGGACCGGGAACCTATCAGTTTAACTACGGACCCTTCCAGGAGGCTGCCGACAGAACGATAATAAGCACTGACTTCGGTGATGCGGGAAACGCCCACAGTGAATATCTCGGAGCCCTGAGCGAGTCAGGCCTGCCCGGTGCCCTGCTCTTCGTACTGATTGTCATTTTCTCACTGCTGACAGGCATCAGGGTCTGGTACGGTGAAAACCGCACAGCAGAAGGCTATTTTGCACTTGCCGTCCTGACAGGTGTCATGACATATGTAATCCATGCCGTCATGAACAGCTTCCTTGACAGCGACAAGATAGCATCACTCTGGTGGGGTTTCATTGCGATGCTGGTCGCACTCGATCTGAGGGGAAAAGGGAATCTCCTGCCAGCAGAAGAGCAAGCTTAGTGTATCTCTACGGCCAGTAGCGATATATCGTCGAAGAGCCTCGGATTGCTGGTGTTTATGTCGAGATCTTCAATCAGAGACTTAAGGTTATCGGCGGCAGCCCCCGAATTTGTAAAGTGTTTGACTATCGGCGAGGCGCCAAGGTCATTTCCGTTCTCATCTTTCAGCTCTGACAGACCGTCAGTATAACAGACGATTTTGGTTGGATTGGTGATTGTAATAGTCTCCCTGCCCACAGATGGCATCTCGTCAAGCATGCCGACCCCAACACAAGACTGTTTGAGCATGGTTGAGGTGAAAGACTTCAGATCAATCATCACCGGCGGATTATGGGCAGCATTGACATACTCCAGTGTACGGGTCACAAAATTATATCTTGCGATGAACAGGGTAATGAACCGTTCTCCGGAGGAGTTTACAACAACTACGCTGTTCAGCTTGCGCAGCAGATCGCCGAGGTCTGAATCTGCGGTGAAGAGGGCCCGCAGGGTAGCCTGGAAGTTTGACATGAGGAACGCGGCTGATATCCCCTTGCCTGCCACATCTGCCATGCAGAAACCCACAACGTCGCCCGAGAGGGGCAGGAAGTCATAATAGTCGCCTCCGACCTCATAGTGAGGGTTATAAAAACCCCGGACGCTTATCCTTTCATCACCCTGAAGGTTCCTGTTATCAGGTATGAGCATCGTCTGCATGCGTGCTGCCAGCTCAAGCTCACGCTTCATGGCCTCCTGCTTGAGGCTTTCATTGAAGAGCCTGATGTTTTCTATGGCAACGACGATGATGCTGGATATGGTCTGAATGAAATGGAGGTGTTTTATCACAGGGCTCATCCCCTCACCCTCCTCATCGATATCCCCTATAAGGGCATAGGCGACGGGAATATTATTGTTGAACACGGGGATGATGACATCCACCCCTTTGAAAGACAGTTCATTGACCTCGGTGGTGATCTCTCCGAAGCGGAGGAGGTCACGTTCAACACTGACTGTTTTCTGCAATGAATCGGAAAAGCCCGAGTTCAGCAGCACCTCCCACTTCCCGCTGTGCTTGAAAAGAAGGATCTTGCCGATGCCCAGATCTTCACGCAGGATAGACTCATACTTCTTCAGGAGTTCTCCTGTCGGAAGGTTGGCATTGATTGACAGAGTAATGTCGAGCAGTGCGTCGAGCTTGAACTTCGACATTTTAAGTCTGTCTTTCGGAAGCCTGCTCTCGTTCATGCGAACTGTCTCAGCCTTTTACTCTTTCAACATAAGACCGGTCACGGGTATCGATCCGTATCTTGTCGCCGGTATTGACAAAGAGAGGCACCATGATTGTTGCCCCCGACTCTACTGTCGCCGGCTTGAGGGTGTTGGTTGCAGTATCTCCCCTTAGCCCGGGTTCTGAATATGTCACTTCCATCACCACGTTCATGGGAAGGTCAACAAGAAGAACGTTCTCTGTGTCAGCATGAACAACCACCTCCACTGTAACCCCTTCCTTGAGAAGGTCACTGTTCTCAATCATTGATTCAGGGACGCTGATCTGCTCGAATGTCTCCTGGTGCATGAGATGATATCCCATGTCGTCGTTGTACAGGTACTGGTGCGGACGGCGCTCAACGCGAGCCACGTTGACCTTCACTCCCGAGTTGAATGTATTCTCAAGTACCTTGCCCGTAGTAACGTTTTTCAGCTTCGTACGTACGAAAGCCGGACCTTTGCCGGGTTTAACATGTTGAAACTGAACGATGGTATAAAGATCATTATTGTATTCAATCACCATCCCGTTTCTGAAGTCTGCTGTTGTAGCCATAAGAAATTTAGATCCTTGGTTAATTAATCGTAATTGGTTCTTTAAGCCCTTCGAAGCTTATCATCTCCACATTAAATGACCCCACAAAGATATCAAAACGGATCTTAACCGGTAAAAAATTTTCATCTGCGGTGAACCATATTGCCATATCTTCCTCTGTCTTGAAGACACGGCCTACTTCCGTGACTGGGTGGAACCTGTAGCATTCTATCTTGCTGCCCTTGACTTTTATGGTCTCCTTGCCCCTGTATTTCAGTATGATAGGATAGAGTTCATCTGCGAACCAGGTGGTCATGCTGAATATCTCTCCGGGCACGAGCGAGTCCGCTGCGGCGAGGTGATATTTTCTGAACCAGTAGAAACAGGACACTATGTCAAGTATTCCCCTCGGACCTGTGTGATTTCCCGTAAGGTTGCTGAATAGCAGAACCGAGTCGCTTCTTGTTTCGTGGTCAAAGGTTACCTCGTTGTAGTTCCTGTATTTCCCCTCTGAAATATTTCTTATTGAGAAGACCGGCAGGTCTGTTTCCGGGTTTATGTAGCTTTCATAAGTGTCTCTTACCTTGTACACTGCATCGGCAACTCCTGTCGTCTTTCCTGACACTACGGCATGCCACACCTTCTCACCGTTAAAG